>NZ_JAUONW010000036.1:0-7793 GCF_030546345.1 Caloramator sp. CAR-1 | reverse complement strand
AGCGGTAAGACCCCTGGAAGACTACCAGGTAGATAGGCCAGAGGTGTAAGCGTCGTAAGGCGTTTAGCTGACTGGTACTAATAGGTCGAGGGCTTGATCTTATTGTGCAGTTTAATCCGGTGGTGATAGAGGTAGGGAAACACCCGTTCCCATTCCGAACACGAAGGTTAAGCCTACCTACGCCGATGGTACTAGGCTGGAGACGGCCTGGGAGAGTAGGTGACTGCCGGGTAAATTTAAAGCCTCAACCGAAATGGTTGAGGCTTTTTTACTTGTGGTGCCTGGCACTTAAGTTTAAGATTTTACTGTTTTTTATGATTTTCAAACTGAGTAATTACCCTATCAAGTTTTTCTTCGATGGATTTTAATTTTTTTAGTATGTTTGTTATGTATAAAAATGCTATAATTAAAATTATTATAGGTAGTCCTATGTTTGTTAAAAGAGCTAAAATATCGATTAAATTCATTTGATATACCCCCTAAATATATATTTATAAAATATATTAACAATTAATACAATAAATGTAAATACTTTGATAATGGATAATACATAAAAAGACTAAATAAAATTAGGAGGTGAAGCCTTTTAGGCGGACTATGAAGGAAATCAAACTACATGGAAATAGTATAATAATTGGGAAAGATTCACTAGAATACATTAAAGGATTGCAAATAAAAAGGGCCTTTATTGTAACTGGTGGAAATTCGATGTTTAAAAATGGCGCTATTGATAGACTTACGAATATTTTAAGAGATGTAGATGCTGAATATGAATTATTTTGCAAAGTTAAAAAGAACCCATCAATAAATACAGTATTGGATGCTATAGAAAAAATGAAGGAATTTCAACCGGATACAGTAATAGGAATAGGTGGAGGCTCTCCTATAGATGTTGCTAAAGCTGCTGCAGTGTTTTATGAATATCCAGAACTTGATATAAAGAATCCTGATAATTTGATCCTTCCTAAAATGAGAAAAAGGGTAAGACTTATTGCAATCCCATCAACATCAGGAACGGGAACTGAGGTTACAAGGGCATCGGTGTTAACTTATGATGATATGAATTTAAAAATAGGGTTAAAGTGTGATGCCTTTATACCTGATGTTGCTGTTTTAGATGCTGCTTTAACTCTTTCAATGCCCAAAAGCATAGTAGCGGAAACTGGGATGGATGCCTTAACCCATGCAATTGAATGCTATATAAATAAAAATATAGATGAATTTACTGAAGTTTTAGCTGAAGGTGCGATAAAGGGCTTAATTAGATATTTGCCTTTATCTTATGAATATGAAAATTATGATTTTAGAGAAAAGGTTCACATATACAGCACCATGGCAGGATGTGCCTTTTCAAATGTTGGGCTTGGTATGGCCCATGGAATTTCCCACGCATTAGGTGGCAGGTTCGACCTTTCCCATGGTCTTTTAAACGCTATTGCCCTTCCTTATGTGCTTTTGTTTAATTCAAGGGATGAAAAGGTAAAAGAAAGATTAAATAACATAAGCAGCATGATAGGCAATGATATAATAGAAGAGATAATAAAACTAAATAGAAAAATAGGCATCCCTTTATCGTTAAAGGATGCTAGCCTTGATGAAGGAGAATTTTTAAATGAATTTGAATCATTATTAGAAAACTCTATGAAGGGGTCAACAAGGGTAAACCCTGCTAAGGTTACCCTCGATGATATGAGAGTAATCCTAAGGTCTATTTATTATGGTAAATTAGAGGATTTGAAAATCCAGTCATAGGCTGTAAGTGCAAGGGCACATGATGCTTTTATCATCATGTCCTTTGCATAGTTTTTTATTGTGGCTTCTTTAAATTCTATGGTTCCATACCTTTCACCATTTTCACATATTCCAATATAAGGATGAACTGTAGGAATCCTATGACTTATAAGGCCTATGTCTAAACTTAAAGCTGAAGATAACGGACCATGGATGTTTATTATGCCGCATTCCTTAAGATTATGGGAGGTAAGCTTTATAAGTTCAACATTTTTCTTAAAGGGCATATAATCTGCTTGAACTTTATAATCAAAATCACATGAGTATACTTTAGAAATAAATTTAGCACTTTCTATTATTTTATCCTTTATCTTTTCAAGAACCATCATATCGGTGGCCTTTACTCCAATTGTGCATTCTGATTTTTCAGGTATTATGAAGATATCTTGATTGTCGCAGTTGATGACGTAATTTACAAGATGGGAATTAAATTCGCTTTTAAGATCCTGAATGATATCTAAAAATTTAATTATAGGATTTAAAGATGATATTCCTTCATTAGGGTTAAGATTAAAACTTGCTCTTTTTCCAGTAAACTCAAATTTCATTATGCTCATGGCCATTGAGCCTACGCTTTCGTAAGTTTTTTCACCTGGATGGGCACAAATTATTAAATCCAAGTCATCAAATATATGCCTATTCGATAAAGTAATTTTTAATGGTAAAGATTCTTCCTTAGGAAGTCCATAGATAATTATTTTAGAATCAATTTTATCTAGGACCCTAGTTAAGCCTAATGCGCCGCCTATATTCATTACGCATTGAATATTATGACCGTTTGTATATCCTTCCTTAAGGGCTTCAAACTCGCAAAAAAAGCCTATTTTCTTGCTGCCATTTCCTATTTCCGCAATAAATGTGTTTTCTATTTGCTGAATGTTATTGTTAATGAAAAAGCCATTTTCTTTTAAAAATGTTGATAGAATATTAAAGGCTTTTTTTTCGTGATCTTTATCGATATTAATGTTATATAAGTCATCTAAAAGTGCATATAGCTTATCCTTTGAGCTTTCAATATAACCCTTTATTAGATTCCTTTCGATATTTGACATAATTTCACCTCAGGAATATTATTTACATTAATAAGAAATATATGCCTAAGATGTTCACAAGTTTAACGCAATATGATATATTGAAAATAATAGAACTAAGGAGGTTTCTATGGATACGCCGCTTATTAATGGTTTGTTAGAATATATTAGTCAGAGGAATATTCCCTTTCATATGCCGGGGCATAAAAATAATGCTAATGAATTTAAAGAGCTAAATATAATTCAGGAAAATATTTTTAAAATGGACCTTACTGAAGTTGAAGGAGTTGATAATCTCCACTCACCAGAGGGAATTATAAAGGATGCTCAGGAGAAACTTTCTAAATGTCTTAAGTCTAAGGAAAGCTTTATGCTTGTAAATGGAAGCACTTCAGGGATTTATAGCATGATTCTTGGCCTTACAAAGCCTAAAGATAAAATCATAATTCAAAGAAATTGCCACAGATCCGTTTATTCAGCAGCTTTCTTGGGTGATTTAGAAGTTGAATATATAAATCCTTCGGTATTAAAGGATTTTAACATCCCGGTTTCAATAAACTTAGATGAAGCCTTTAAGGTTATAGAAAAAAATAAGGACGCAAAGGCTATAGTAGTTACTTATCCTACATATTACGGAACGTGTTTGGATTTAAAAAGGCTAATAGAATATGCCCATAGGTTTAATATACTTGTTTTGGTGGATGAGGCCCACGGTGCCCATTTCCCCTTTAACTCTAAACTCCCAAAGAGTGCTATGGAACTTGGTGCTGATGTTTCTGTCAATAGCTTTCACAAAACATTGCCATCTTTAACACAAACGGCTGTTTTAAATGTAAATCATGGAGTTGATTCAACAGGAATAAAATATATGCTAAAAATTTTTCAATCTACAAGTCCTTCCTATATATTGATGTCCTCGATAGACGCTGCAAGAAGCATTATGGAGGGGGAAGGAGAAAGGCTTTTAGATGAGGTTATTGGATATATAGAAGATTTAAAAAGGGATATAAGGTATGTTGATGGCTTTAAGATTTTAGATGAAAATTATATCGAAAAAGCAAATATTTATGACATAGATAGAACCAGGATAGTGATAAATTCAAATTTAGGAGGGAAAACTTTAGAAAGCATTTTAAGAAGAGAACACAATATTCAAGTTGAAATGTCGGATCTTTACAACATAGTTCTTATTGGAAGCGTCGCAGATAAAAAGGAATTTTATGATAGTCTAAGAAATGCATTGTTAAAGATAAAAGATAAATTTCAAGGACACAAAAATACTGATTTTACAAGCAAAAATGTTAACTATCAAAAAGTCCTATCCCTTAGGGATGCCTATTATATGCCTAAAAGACGGGTAAAGATTAAGGAGGCAAAGGGACTAATAAGCGGAGAGATGGTGGTGCCATATCCTCCTGGTATTCCAATATTAGTTCCGGGGGAACTTATAACTCAAGATATAATAGATTTAATAGATGAGTATAAATCAAGCGGAATAACCTTAAACGGAATAGACGATGTAAACGGAGAATATATTTTAGTAGTAAACGGAGGGTAGTAAATGGGAAAACTTATAATAATAGATGGAACAGATGGAAGCGGCAAAGCAACTCAAACCCAAAGGTTATTTGAAAGGTTAAAGGCGGAAGGAATAAGGGTAAAAAAAGTTGAGTTTCCAAACTATAAAAGTGAATCAAGTTCCTTAATTAAAATGTATCTTAATGGAGATTTTGGCAAAAATCCTGAGGATGTTAATCCCTATGCGGCTTCATGCTTCTACGCTGTCGACAGATTTGCAAGCTACAAGATGGAATGGGAGGAGTTTTATAAAGCTGATGGAGTTATAATAGCAGATAGATATGTAACATCCAATATGGTCCATCAGGCAGCAAAGATAAACGACTTAAAAGAAAAGGAATACTTTTTGGATTGGCTTTATGACCTTGAATATAATAAATTTAATCTTCCTAAGCCGGATCTTGTTATTTTTCTCGATGTTCCTCCGGATATAAGTTTAAATTTAATTAAAGATAGACCGAGCAAAATGTCAGGGGACATTAAAAAGGACATACATGAAAAAAATTCAGAATATATTTTAACATCCTATAAAAATGCTGTTTTTTGTGCTGAAAAATATGGCTGGAGGAAAATTCGATGCTATAGAGATGGAAACTTAAGGACTATTGAGGATATACATGAGGATATTTATAAAGAAGTTAAAAAAATATTATAAAGGGGTGTTTTTATGAAGCTTGTTATAGCGATAGTTCATGACGAGGATGCTTATGAGCTTGTTGACAATATAACGGAAAAAGGATTTCAAGTTACAAAGCTTGCAACGACTGGGGGATTTTTAAAATCAGGAAATACTACCCTTATGATAGGCGTTGAAAAGGAAAGGGTAGAGGAAGTTCTAGACATCATTAAAAATGTATGTAAGACTAGAAAAACCATAATATCTGCTCCATCACCTGTTATGGGAACAGCTGGAGTTTTTGTTCCTAATCCTATGGAGGTTACAATAGGAGGAGCAACTGTCTTTGTTTTAGATGTCGATAGATTTGAAAAGTTTTAGGAGTGATTTGGCTTGTTTGAAGTAGTTGGACAAAATAAACTTAAGGAGGTCTTTGATAAAATATTAAAATCCGGTTCCCTTGTAAATTCTTATATTTTAAAGGGACCTGAGGGAATTGGAAAAAGGAATTTTGCCCTTTATATGGCAGCTAAAATATTATGTAAAACCAACGATGCCTGTGGAGTATGTCCTTCATGTATTAAGATTAAGCATTTCAATCATCCTGATGTTATCATACTTTCAAAAAGGGATAAAACTATAGGTGTTGAAGACATAGAAGAAATTATAGAAAGGATTCAGATAAAACCCTACGAAGGGGATAAAAAGGTGGTTATAATAGAAAACTTTGAAAATACCACTATTCAAGCTCAAAACAAATTTTTAAAGACTTTAGAGGAACCCGTAGAGGACACAATAATAATTCTTACAGCTAATCACTTAAATTCAGTTTTGGAAACTATAATTTCAAGGTGCCAAATTTTTAGTTTAAATAGAGTGGATAGTGAAGAAATACAAAGATATTTGATTAAAAAGGGAGTAAACAGCGAAAAGGCAAGGGTTATAGCAAAACTAAGCGATGGCATAATTGGAATAGCTGAAAAATATTTAAATGAGGAATATGCTAATTTAAGAAACGATGTAATAAACATTGCCACCAAAATTACAAATATTGAGGGTTTGGAGATGACGGAAATAGTAAGATTCTTTGATGATAAAAGGGATTATATTGATGAAATACTGGATATGCTAATAACATGGTTTAGGGATGTTTTGATGTATAAGATCACTTACAATAAGGATGTTCTGATAAATGAAGATTATTTTGAAAGAATAATTGAAGAAAGCAAAATACTTTCTTATAATAAAATAAATGGGATAATTGATATAATCAAAAGAACAAAAGAAAAACTGAACTATTATTCAAATTATCAACTTACAATCGAAGCAATGCTTTTGAATATACAGGAGGTTTAATATGGTAACAGTAGTAGGCGTAAGATTTAAAAGGGCCGGTAAAATATATTATTTTGATCCAGACAACTTAGACATAAATATAGGGGATTATGTTATTGTTGAAACAGCTCGTGGTCTTGAATACGGTGAGGTAGTTATCGGGAAAAGAGAAGTTCCTGAGGAGGATATTGTAGCTCCTTTAAAAAAGGTGTTGAGGGTTGCAACCGATGAGGATAAAATGAAACATTTAGAAAATAAAGCAAAGGAAGAGACCGCCTTTGATATATGTCTTAAAAAAATAGCTGAGCATGGTCTTCCTATGAAACTGATTGATGTAGAATATACCTTTGACAACAATAAAGTTATATTCTACTTTGTGGCAGAGGGAAGGGTTGATTTTAGAGAGCTTGTTAAGGACCTTGCTGCTATTTTTAGAACTAGAATTGAGTTAAGGCAAATTGGGGTAAGGGACCAGGCAAAGATGGTTGGAGGCCTTGGGCCCTGTGGAAGACCTATGTGCTGTGCCCATTTTTTAGGGGAATTTGAACCTGTTTCAATCAAAATGGCAAAGGAGCAGAATTTATCATTAAATCCATCTAAGATATCAGGCGTTTGTGGAAGGCTTATGTGCTGTTTAAACTATGAACAGGAAACCTACGAAGAAATTCGCAAAAAAACTCCAACCATTGGTTCTATTGTAAGGACCCCTGATGGCGAAGGAGAAGTTGTAGAAAACAGCATCGTTCATGAAAGGGTTAAGGTTAAACTTAATAAGGAAAACGAGGTTGAAATAAAGGCGTATTCAATATATGATGTGGAACTTATTGAAGGAGAATATGAATTTAAAGAAATATCGGAGGAAGAATTGAAGCAGGAAATAGAAGAAATAGGAGAAGAGGGATTAAACGACCTTTTAGAAGAGTAATTGGAACATTTGACATTTATTTTATTTGTGATAAAATATATTTGAAAATAGAGATGAGCATAATTGATTAAAAAACAAAATTATTTATGTTAAGTTGTTCTAATTTTTATGAAGTGAAGCTCAATTATTTTAAATTAAACTTAAATTAACACCAAAAAAGCAAAAAAAGGGTAGACTACTCCCTTGGTAAAATTGATGTTCAAAAAATTTAATATAATTTTAATATAATTTATTCAGGCTGTTCTTCTAAATCCCGATAGGGATTTGTATTTATCAACGCAGCCAGATTTTATGGCAGCAATTGCAACAGTTAAAAGGCAAATGTGACCGATTGTATTCAAATTAGTAACAGAGTTAATATTTCTAACATAAGCTTGTTCTGTATTGAGATTTTTCCATCTAGAATTGTATCTTTCGGATTCAGTTCTTAGACTATATATTTTTTTAAAAAATATAGAATCACGATTTATAGAGGACCTATAATCAGTGCCAATAGTTATATATTTTACACAACCTC
>NZ_JAUONW010000035.1:0-9709 GCF_030546345.1 Caloramator sp. CAR-1 | reverse complement strand
TTCTTTAACTACCTCAACAAGTTTTGTAAAATCCCATTCTTTTGACAGCATTTCTTCTACATTTTTTATTAATTTAGTAGTGAAATTTATTAAATGTTGTTGTATAATATCATGTTGTATAATATTATTCAAAAGAGACACCCCCTTATTGATTTGTGTTTTTTCCACTTTTTATTTTACCACAGGGGTTGTCTCTTTTAAATTTTTTGTCCTTTTTCGTCCTACAATAATTTTACACTATGACAGTTTTGTTAATAATCTTAAAAATTCATTGTGTTTTTTGTGGATAACTATTGTAATAGTATATTATATTTGATAATATATTAATGCATATCCACAAAATCTGTGAATAACTTATATTTTATTCTGTGCTAAAAAGTTATTCACAATCTGTGGACAAAGTTGTGTATAACTTATTTAAAATTTCACGTAATTATAATTAAAATCTAGATTTTTTGTTGTTAGTAATGTTAATAATCAATTTGTTGATATTGTTGAAAGTTAATTTTTGACTTAAAATATTAACAAATTAACAGATTTGTGAATAACTTTGTTCCATCATGTCAACATTTTTTATTGTAGATTTTATAATGTGGATAATTATGTTAACATATACTAGGGAGGAAATTTTATGGACAATCTTCTTGAAATTTGGGAAAAAACTCAAGAAATTGTTAAAGCAGAGTTATCACCACTTGGTTTTAACACATGGATAAAATGCATTGATCCCCTTAAAATCACTAATGAAACAATATTTCTTCTTGCTCCAAACGAATTTACAAAGGGCGTTTTAGATGTAAGATATAAAGATCTTATAGCAAATGCCATAAAACTAGTTACTTCTAAAAAATATGAAATAAGGTTTGTCCTTTCAACGGATGAAATAAATTCTAATGAAAACAATCAAAATCAAAAGAAAAGGGAAAGACAAGAAGAAATATCCACATCTATGCTCAATCCAAAGTATACCTTTGAAACCTTTGTGGTTGGTAATAGCAATAGATTTGCTCATGCAGCATCCTTGGCTGTTGCTGAAGCTCCTGCAAAGGCATATAATCCTTTATTTATATATGGTGGAGTTGGTCTTGGTAAAACTCACCTTATGCATGCTATAGGCCATTATATATTAATGAATAATCCCTCTGCAAAGGTAGTTTACGTTTCATCCGAAAAGTTTACTAATGAGCTTATAAATGCTATAAAGGATGATAAAAACGAGGAGTTCAGAAATAAATATAGAAACGTAGATGTTCTTCTAATCGACGACATTCAGTTCATAGCCGGGAAGGAAAGAACCCAAGAAGAGTTTTTCCATACATTTAATTCTTTATATGAAGCAAATAAGCAGATCATAATCTCCAGCGATAGGCCTCCAAAGGAAATACCAACTCTTGAAGACAGGCTACGTTCCAGGTTTGAGTGGGGACTTATTGCAGATATTCAACCGCCTGATTTTGAAACAAGAATAGCAATATTAAAGAAAAAGGCCGACATGGAAAACCTAAGCATACCAAACGATGTTATGGTCTACGTTGCTAATAAAATACAATCCAACATTAGAGAACTCGAAGGGGCTCTTATAAGAATAGTTGCTTATTCTTCATTAACTAATAAGGAGATAAGCGTTGAACTTGCATCAGAAGCACTAAGAGATTTTATTTCCAACAAAAATGCAAAGCAAATTACAATAGAACTTATAATGGATGTGGTTGCAAGCTACTATAATTTAAGACCTGAGGATTTCAAATCTCAAAAAAGAACTAAAAATGTAGCCTTTCCAAGGCAGATAGCTATGTTCCTTGCAAGAAAATTGACTGATCTTTCTTTGCCCAAAATAGGTGAGGAGTTCGGAGGAAGAGACCACACTACCGTTATACATGCCTACGAAAAAATCAATGAAGGGTATGAAAAGGATCAAAATCTTAAGGAAACTATAGACGAACTTATAAGAAAAATAAATCAAAAATAATCAACAATATGTTGATTTAAAATTTAATAATCTGTTGATAAACTAAATAAGCAATTTTTAAACTGAATTATGTGGATAATTAATGCGAGACTAAACCGCATTATCCACAATTTTTTATTAAATAAATCTCTTGATTTTTAATATTTAGATAGACTTATCAACATTTTCACAGCCCTTATTACTATTACTACTACTTTTTGTCCTATATAATATCCTCTATAAAAAATACTTTAAAAATTTATCCACTGTGGATAAAAAGGAGGTTAGTAAAATGTTTTTCACATGTGAAAAAAATATTCTGCAAGAAGCCATAAATATCGTTCAAAAAGCAGCTTCTTCTAAAACTACCTACCCTATACTTGAAGGAATTTTAATTAAGGCTATAGATAATAAAGTTTATTTTACAGCAACAGACTTAGATATAGGAATTGAAACCTTTATCGATGCAAATGTTATTAAACCAGGATCAATAGTTTTAAATTCTAAATTATTTGGAGAATTTATTAGAATGCTTCCTAACGACATAGTTTCTTTAGAACTTTTAGATAATAATTTTGTTAAGATAACATGCCAAAAATCAGAATTCATGATACTAGGTAATAACCCGGAGGAGTTTCCTAAACTTCCTGCAATTAATGAAAATTCCCTCTATGAGATTTCACAGGATATTCTAAGGCTTATGATAAAGCAAACTATATTTGCAATCGCACAGGATGAAACAAGGCCAATATTAACAGGTGTCCTATTTGAAGTTAAAGATAATGTATTAAGCTTTGTTGCATTGGATGGTTATAGACTATCTTTAAAGAAGGTTGAACTTGAAAACGCAAGTAATATTAATGCAGTAATTCCAGGAAAGACCTTAAATGAAATTTCTAAGATAATAGAACCGTCTGAAGATAAGGTAAGAATAACATTTACTCCTAACCACATACTTTTTAATCTTGGAAACACTAAAGTAATTTCAAGACTTTTAGATGGAGAGTTTGTAAATTATAGACAAATAATTCCTCAAGAACATAAACTTAAAGTTAAAGTAAATAGAAATCTTCTTCTTGATAGCATAGAAAGGGCATCCCTCCTTGCTAGAGAAGGAAAGACTAATTTAATCAAGTTTAACATTGGAAGTGATAAGATGATAATTACCTCTGATTCTCAATATGGCAAGGTTCAAGAGGAAGTTACAGCTATGCTTGAGGGTGATAGCTTAAAAATTGCATTTAATTCTAAATATTTCTTGGATGTTTTAAGAATAATAGATAGTGAGGAAATTTATTTAGAATTTACTACAAACGTAAGCCCATGCGTTGTAAGAAAAGTAGATTCTGATGATTATATCTATCTTGTTCTTCCTGTAAGACTTATAGAAAACTAATGCCACCTTTTTAGGTGGTTTTTCAATAGATAAGGAGGATTTTTATGCAAAAAATTGAAATACATACCGAGTATATTAAACTTGACCAATTTCTAAAATGGATAGGTGTTGCAGACACAGGGGCTATGGCTAAGGTTATAATTAAAAATGGAGATGTGTATGTTAATGGAAATCAAACTTTAGAAAGAGGTAAGAAAATAAAAAAAGGAGATATAGTAGAAATAAAAAATATAGGAACATTTCAAGTTGTTTAGGTGAAGGTTATGCATATTAAAGAGTTAGAACTTATAAATTTTAGAAACTATTTAAACTTAAAGATAGAATTTTTAAAGGGATTAAATGTTCTTTACGGCCAAAATGCTCAAGGAAAGACGAATATTTTAGAAGCTATAAATTTTATTAGCACCTTAAAGTCTCATAGAACTAGTAAAGATAGGGAACTTATAAAATGGGGAAAGGGCAAAGCATATATTAAGGCTCATTTAAACAAAACTTTAGGTGATTTTACTGTTGAGGTTTTAATATCGGAAATATCCAAGAAGGAAGCAAAATTAAATGGAATAAAACTAAGTAGAGCTTCTGAAGTTATAGGGAATGCTAATACGGTTATATTTTCTCCAGAGGATTTACGGCTTTTAAAGGATGGACCTGATGTTAGAAGAAGATTTATCGATAATGAACTTAATCAAATAAAACCTAAGTATAATTATTATCTTTCAATATATAATAAGGTTTTGATTGAAAGAAATAATCTTCTTAAGAAAGGGATGAATAAGGCATTAATAGATGTTTATGATCAGCAGCTTGCTGAGTATGGAAGTTTTTTAATCTTTAACAGAATTGAGTTTGTTAAAAAGCTAAGCATTATTTGTAAATTACTTCACAGAAAAATTACTAACGGAAATGAAGAACTTGTTATAAAATATAAGGGTGACATTATAGACGGTGATTTAAAAAGTATAAAAGAAAGATTATATTCTTTATATAAAGATAGCATTGAAGAGGACATAAAAAAAGGTTATACTTCAAAGGGACCACAAAGGGATGACATCGAAGTTTTTATAAATGGTGTAGATGCAAAGCATTATGCGTCTCAAGGACAGCAAAGAACTGCAGCTTTATCATTAAAACTTTCTGAAATTGAAATAATAAAGGGAGAAACAGGTGAATATCCAATACTACTTCTTGATGATGTCATGTCAGAATTGGATTTGCAAAGACAAAAGTATTTGTTGGATTCCTTAATGGATGTCCAAATTATACTGACTATTACAAGTTTAAATGATTTAGAAAAGTTTAGCATAAATAGAAAAAGAATATTTGAAGTATCTAATGGAAATATTCAAATTAAGGAATTTTGAGGAGGAATTATTATGTTTCTTCATCTTGGAGAAAATGTTGTTATACCTTTAAAGGAAGTTATAGCTATCTTTGACATAACATCAACTTCCAGCATAGATACAAAGGAGTTTTTAAAAACGGCAGAAGAAGAGGGATTTGTAAGAAGAATTACTAAAGATGAACCTAAATCCTTTATATTAACAGAAAGAGATAAAAAAAGTATAATTTATTTGTCTCCAATTTCTTCACTAACTTTAGCAAAGAGAAGCTGCTTTATTGATGAATTTTCAAAGGGGGATTTAAATGAGTAAAAAATATAGTGCAAGTGAAATTCAAGTATTAGAAGGATTAGAGGCTGTAAGAAAAAGACCAGGTATGTATATAGGAAGCACCGGGCCAAGGGGACTTCATCATCTTGTTTATGAAATAGTTGACAATGCAATAGATGAAGCCCTTGCAGGTTTTTGTAAGAATATAGACGTTTATATTCATAAAGACAATTCAATTACTGTTATAGATGATGGTAGAGGCATTCCAGTTGATATCCATCCAAAGCTTAAAAAAAGTGCAGTTGAAGTAGTATTTACTGTGCTTCATGCGGGTTCAAAATTTGGCGGTGGAGGATATAAGGTTTCAGGTGGACTTCATGGTGTAGGTGCCTCTGTTGTTAATGCCCTGTCTAAATGGCTGATCGTTGAAGTTAAAAGGGATGGAAAAATATTTAGGCAAAAATATGAAAGGGGAAAGCCTGTTACAGAATTGGAAGTAATAGGCCAAGCAGAAGATACGGGAACAAAGGTTACCTTCCTTGCTGATGATGAGATCTTTGAAACGACGGAGTATGAATACGATGTATTATCCCAAAGATTAAGGGAGCTTGCATTCTTAAATAAAGGAATTGCTATAAATCTTATAGATGAAAGGGTAGATAAGAAGGAAACTTATCATTATGAAGGTGGAATTAAAGAATTTGTTAAATATTTAAATAGAAACAAAGAAGTTTTACACGATGAGCCTATTTATTTTGAAGCAAGTAAGGATGATACAGTTGTTGAAATAGCTCTTCAATATAATGATGGGTATAACGAAAACATATTTTCCTTTGCCAACAATATTTCAACTACTGAAGGTGGAACCCATGTAAGTGGGTTTAAAACGGCTTTAACTAAGGTTATCAATGATTATGCAAGAAAGTATGGATTTTTAAAGGAAAACGAAAAGAACCTTCAGGGGGAAGATACAAGGGAAGGGATAACAGCCGTTATTTCTGTAAAGATAACAAATCCTGAATTTGAAGGACAAACAAAAACAAAGCTTGGAAACACTGAAGTTAGAGGTATAGTAGATGCTATTGTTACAGATAAGGTTTCGGCATTTTTAGAGGAAAATCCAAGCGTAGCTAAAGTTATAGTAGAAAAGTGTTTATTAGCATCAAGGGCAAGGGAAGCAGCAAGAAAGGCAAGGGAACTTACAAGAAGAAAAAACGTTTTAGAAAATACATCCCTTCCTGGAAAACTTGCTGACTGTTCCGAAAAGGATCCTAAGCTTTGTGAAATATTCCTTGTTGAGGGAGACTCAGCTGGAGGTTCTGCAAAGGGAGGCAGAGATAGAAGATTTCAGGCAATTCTTCCTCTTAGAGGTAAGATAATGAACGTTGAAAAGCAAAGGCTTGACAAAATACTGGCTTATCAAGAAATAAGAAATATGATAACTGCATTTGGTGCAGGAATTGGTGATGATTTTGATATAGAAAAAATAAGATACGATAAAATCATAATAATGACAGATGCTGATGTTGACGGTGCACACATTAGAACACTACTTCTTACATTCTTCTATAGATACATGAGGCCCCTTATAGAAGAAGGACATGTCTATATAGCACAGCCTCCACTTTATAAGATATCAAAGGGTAAAAATATTTATTATGCCTACAGCGATAGAGAGCTTGAGGCGAAGTTAAATGAGATAGGCAGAGATAACGTTGAAATACAAAGATATAAAGGACTTGGAGAAATGAACGCAGAGCAGCTATGGGAAACTACAATGAATCCTGAAACAAGAACTCTTCTTAAAGTTACTATTGAAGATGCAGTTGAAGCAGATGAAGTATTTACTATCTTGATGGGAGATAAGGTTGAACCTAGAAGGGAATTTATCCAAAAGAATGCTAAGAGGGTTCAAAATCTTGATATTTAGAGGGAGTTGAAGTTATGGACAAAAGGGATGAAATTCAATTAGTCGATATAAGCGATGAGATGAAAAAATGTTATATAGATTATGCAATGAGCGTTATAGTAGGTCGTGCACTTCCTGATGTTAGGGATGGGCTAAAGCCTGTTCATAGAAGAATTCTTTATTCTATGCATGAACTTGGACTTTTCCCTGACAAACAATATAGAAAATGTGCAAGAATCGTTGGGGATGTTTTAGGTAAATACCATCCACACGGTGATAGTGCAGTTTATGAGGCAATGGTCAGACTTGCACAGGATTTCTCAACAAGATATCCTTTAGTTGATGGCCATGGAAATTTTGGATCTATAGATGGTGACGGAGCTGCAGCAATGCGTTATACCGAAGCAAGGCTTTCTAAAATTTCCATGGAAATGTTAAGGGATATAAATAAAAATACCATAGATTTTGCGGACAACTTCGATGGAACTGAAAAAGAACCAACTGTTCTGCCGTCAAGATTTCCAAACCTTTTAGTCAATGGTTCTTCAGGTATTGCGGTTGGTATGGCAACAAATATACCACCCCATAATCTTGGGGAAGTTATAGATGGAGTTATAATGCTAATAGACAATCCTGAAGCCACTATTAAGGATCTTATGACTAAAATAAAGGGACCAGATTTTCCAACAGCAGGAATAATAGTTGGGAAAGATGGTATTAGAGAAGCCTACGAAACAGGAAGAGGAAAGGTAGTCGTAAGGGCAAAGGCTACAATAGAAGAAGAAAAGGGAAGACATAAAATTATAGTTACAGAAATTCCATATCAAGTTAATAAAGCTAAGCTTGTAGAGGACATTGCAGAACTTGTTAAGGATAAAAAGATAGAGGGAATCTCTGACCTTAGAGATGAGTCTGATAGACAAGGAATGAGAATAGTTATAGAACTTAAAAAGGATGCAAATCCTAATATAGTTCTAAATCTTTTATATAAGCATACGAAGCTTCAGGATTCCTTTAGCATAATAATGCTTGCCCTTGTTAATGGCGAACCTAAGGTATTAAACTTAAGGGAAGTATTGACACATTATTTAGATTTCCAAAAGGAAGTAATAAGAAGGAGAACTAAGTTTGAACTTGACAAGGCAGAAGCAAGATCACATATATTAGAAGGATTAAGAATTGCCCTTGATCATATCGATGAGGTTTTTAATTTAATTAGAAGTTCAAAAACTGTTGAAGACGCGAGAAATGGCCTTATGACACGATTTGGACTTTCAGAAAAGCAGGCGCAGGCAATCCTTGATATGAGACTTCAAAGATTAACAGGCCTTGAAAGGGCAAAGATCGATGAAGAATATAGTGAGCTTATAAAGACGATAAACTACTTAAGGGAAGTTCTTGAAAATGAAAGATTAGTTCTTCAAATAATAAAGGACGAGCTTCTAGAAATAAAAGAAAAGTATGCTGATGAAAGAAGAACAAAGATTACAGCAAAATCAGACGAGATAAATATCGAGGACCTTATACAGGAGGAAGAAGTTGCAATTACGATAACCCATGCAGGATATATAAAGAGGATTCCAATTGACACCTACAGAAGTCAAAAGAGGGGTGGAAAGGGTGTTCAGGGAATGTCCATGAGGGAGGACGATTTTGTAGAGCATATATTCATAACCTCCACCCACAGCTATATTATGTTCTTTACAAATTTAGGAAGGGCTTATATGTTAAAGGCCTATGAAATACCAGAAGCATCAAGAACATCAAGGGGAATGAATATAGTTAATATACTCGCTATGAATCCAAGGGAAAAAATACAGGCTGTTTTAGAGATAAAAGAATTTGATGAGGATAAATTCCTATTCTTTGCAACAAAATTAGGCGTTGTTAAAAAGACATCCTTAAGCGAATTTGCAAACATCAGAAAGAATGGATTAAATGCCATAAACCTAAAGGTGGGAGATGAACTTATTGGGGTTAAGCTTACGGATGGAAAACAAAAAATAATGATAGTAACTCAAAACGGATACTGTATAACATTTGAAGAAGAAGATGTTAGAGTAATGGGAAGAACTGCAGCAGGGGTTAAGGGTATTACCCTAAGAGAAGGCGATATTGCAGTTGGAATGGAAGTTTATGATGAAAATTCGGACCTTTTAGTTGTAAGTGAAAACGGCTATGGAAAGAGAACAAAATGCACCGAATATACAGTTCATTCCCGTGGAGGAAAGGGGATGAAGACATATAAAGTAACTGATAAGACTGGTAAGATAGTAGGTGTTAAAACAGTAAAGGAAAACGACGAGATAATGCTAATAAATAATAATGGAATAATTATAAGATTAGAGGTTTCAACGATTAAACAAACAGGTAGAGATGCTATGGGAGTTACTCTTATGAAGACGCAAGAGGATGAGAGAATTGTTTCGATAGGAAAGATAAACAGCAATGATGAGGAAGAATAATCCAGGATAATTCCTGGATTATTTTTTTAAAAAGGTGTTGACATATAAAAAAAATGATGGTATTATATAAAAGTGTCGACCGAGAAAAAAAGTGGTTGACAAATGTAAAAAGAGATGATATGATATAATATGTCGTTTGACCTTTGAAAACTGAACAGTGGCGAAGCGACCAGCAGTAATTTAAGAAGCTAAGGATTTAAACATAAGAGTTTGATCCTGGCTCAGGACGAACGCTGGCGGCGTGCCTAACACATGCAAGTCGAGCGGAGATGCCAAGGAGCAATCCAAGGTGTCTTAGCGGCGGACGGGTGAGTAACACGTGGGTAACCTACCCCAAGGAGGGGGATAACAGGTCGAAAGGCCTGCTAATACCGCATAAAG
>NZ_JAUONW010000034.1:0-9783 GCF_030546345.1 Caloramator sp. CAR-1 | reverse complement strand
GTAGTAGTAACTTTAAGAAACAAGCTAAGAAAGTAGCCAAAATACATGAGAAGATAAGAAACCAAAGGGAAGATTTTTTGCAAAAGCTGTCCTCTAAAATTATAAACGAAAACCAAGTTATAATTTTGGAGGACTTAAAGGTTAAGAATATGTTAAGAAATAACAAACTATCAAAGTCCATATCAGATGTAGCATGGTCAAAATTTGTAAATATGCTTGAATATAAAGCATTATGGTATGGAAGAACAATAGTAAAAGTAGATATGTTTTATCCATCAAGTCAAATATGTAATGAATGTGGTTATAAAAATGAAAAAGTAAAAGACTTAAACGTAAGGGAGTGGGAATGTCCAATATGTAGGAAAGTTCACGATAGAGATGTAAATGCAAGTAAAAATATATTAAAAGAAGGAAAGAGGATATTAGGCATAGCATAAGTAAAAACAGTAGGGTAGGGACTACCCGAATTAACGCCTGTGGAGATAGTAGGTTACGAGGTCGATGAAGCAGGAATCCTGCGACTTTAGTCGTGGGAGGTTCAAGTAGAAAGTGCAAATGAATATGGTTTAATTTTCGAAAAAGAATATGAAAGTATGGATGTAAAAATAAAAAATGTATTGCGCGAAGGACTAACTTTTAGTTATGAGTATGATTTTGGTGACACAACGCATATTACAATAAAGGTTTTAGGCAAGCAAAAGGGATATCAGCTCAGTAGAATTGAGATAATGGCAAGAAATAATCCAAAAGAATATAAATGTTCTAAGTGTGGAAATAAAGCACGATTTTACTGCTATGAATGTAGCAATTACTATTGTGAAGAATGTATTGAAAACGATAGAAGCAATTGTTATCATGAAATAATTTATGAAATAATTGAAGGCCAGAATTCACCAAGATGTGGAGTATGTGGATATGTTTATAATGAAAAGGGAGAGGACGAATATTTACCTAAAATAAAAAGCCTTTTCTGAACAATATAAATCCTTCATACTTACTCCATCATTCTTAATGGTTCTTTTCAACCCCTGAAAACTATGATATAATTAAATCACTTTCTTTTCAGAGGTGTTGATATGGAAAACGAAATTCTTTTAAAAGCCATTGAAAAACTGCTTGATGAAAAACTTAATGAAAAACTTAAGCCTATTTATCAAGAACTAAATTCAATTAATTCAAAACTTGATTCTATTGAATCAACTCAACAAACCATCCTTAATTTCATCTCAGAAATTGATAAAGAATTTTACAAAGTTGAAGAAACTTATAAGTTCATGAACGATTTGAAGAAAGTCCTTAATCAATAGGCCTCTTTGTAGGTCTTATTTTTTTGTTTCTATGTCAAAAAAAGTTTTACATAGGATATGAAACGGCTACCTATTCCATTTTTTATGCCTAAAACATCAAATTTTGTTGAAACATTGCAAATTTTAGTATAAAATTTTGAATTGTGGAGAATAGAATTTAACATTGGAAGTAGGTGGACTATGAAACTTACCAGCATCTTTAGTGTAAGCCCAGGTGATGTGCTATCCCAAACCATCATAGACGCTAAGGGGAATGTTTTATTAAGGGAAGGCGTAGTTTTAACACAAAAGTATATAAATAAGCTAATGGATTTAGGTATTTTGTATGTTTACATAAAGGACAAGAATTTATCAGATATACCAGGTCAGGATTTGCATTTTTTAGAAATTAAAACACAGGCAGTAAAAGCCCTTAACAAGGTTTATTCAAGGGTGCATAATGTTAATAATGGAGATTTTAAGGAAACATTAAAGACAATAAATGAGCTTGTGGAATATCTGATAGACAATAAAGAAGTTAATTTTATGTATTTAACTGAGTTAAAGACCTATGATAACTATACTTTTGTTCATTCTTTAAATTCATGTGTTGTTTCCTTGTTTTTAGGAGTTCAAATGGCTTATTCTAAGGCAATGCTAATAGATTTAGGAGCAGGGACGCTTCTTCATGATATAGGAAAAATGAAGATTCCCCAAAGCATTTTAAACAAAAATGGTAAGTTAACTGAAGAAGAATACGATGTAATGAAGACGCATCCTGAAATAGGCTATGAAATGATTAAAAGTATGAATAGCATTAATGAAAGAGGAAAAAGTATAGTATTAGAACACCACGAAAGATATGATGGAAAGGGCTATCCTTATGGGCTTAAAGGAAATGAAATATCAAAGTATGCAAGGATAGCCTGTGTTAGTGATGTTTATGATGCTCTAATTAGTGATAGAATATATAGAAGGGCCTTTCCCCCAAATGAGGCCTATGAGTTTATATTAGCTTCCTCTGGAACGTTTTTTGATCCGGAAATTGTTGACCTTTTTAGAAATCATTTTTGTGTATATCCATTAGGAATTGAAGTTAAGCTTTCAAATGGATGCCATGCCTATGTAATTGGACAAAATAAGGGTTTCCCCGACAGACCAAGGGTAAGAATATTTAAAAATGAAGAAGGCAAAGAAATAGAACCCTATGATGTTAATTTGGTGGAGAAAATTAATGTTTGTATAGAAAACATAATTTTTTAGGTGATTTTATGAGTATATTATTTATTGTTAACCCAAAGGCAGGCAATGGAAAGGCATTAAAAGTATTTGAGAAAATCAAAGAAAAGATGAAATTTTTAAAAAAAGATTATGAAATTGCCTACACAAAGGGACCAGAGGATGCGATAACTATTGCCAGGGAGGCTTCGAATTCTTTTAATAAAATTGTTTCCGTAGGCGGGGATGGAACTTTAAATGAGGTTGTCAACGGAATAGCAGGAAGTAGGGCTATCCTTGGAGTTATCCCTGCGGGAACAGGAAATGATTTTGCAAAGACAATTTATCCAAGCCTTAACATAGATGATATTCTTAAGACTATTATTGATGGAGAAGTTAAGAGTATAGATATAGGAAAATGCAATAATAAATATTTTATTAACATAGCAAGTGCAGGTATTGATGCAGAGATTGCCCATAGGGTTCAGAGAATAAAAAAATCTGTTCCAGGAAAAACTGTTTATTTAAATGCCCTATTTAAAACTTTAGCAAGTTATAAAGGGATAGATTTTAACATAAAACTCGATGATGTTTCTTTTAAGGCTAATACTCTTTTGATTACCGCCTCCAATGGCAAATATTACGGAGGCGGAATGATTCCAACACCAGATGCGGATATTAGGGATGGGTATTTTGATGTGTGTCACATAAAAAATTTAAATAAGCTAAAAATAATTGCTATTTTATATAAATTCATAAAGGGTAATCATACAAGTTTAAAGGAAGTAACAATATTTAAAACAAAAAGATTAACTATTAAGGCGGATAAAAAATTTTTTATTAATATAGATGGAGAAACTTTAGAGACTAATGAAGCAAATTTAGAGCTTTATAAAGATTTTATTAATATTGTTTTACCCAAGAATAAAGATGAATCTTTTGAAATATAAATGTAAAAGAGCAAGTTTTGGTTTGATTATATGGAAAAGATTATAATAATCGCCATCTTTACAGAGGCCATATGGGAAACTTTAAAGATGATAAAAAAGGATAAGTATTTTAATATCGACAGGATAGGAGCTATTTTAGTTTCAGTTTTTATGTGCATTATTTTTGACTTTGATATTTTTTCTACTTATCTTGGATTGACAAAAATAAATTATATAGGCAATATTCTTACGGGTATTTTAGTGAGCAGAGGTTCAAACTTTGTTCATGATATATTAGGGACGGTTTCAAGCATGTATCAGTCAAGAAAAACAGCAATTTAAATATTGAAATTTTCAGAAAAGTAGACTATAATAAAATTAAAAGTGAATATTTCAGTCAAGGGTGCTCTTAGGAGCTTAAAAGGGAAAGCGGTGAAAATCCGCTGCAGCCCCCGCTACTGTATACGGCGACAAATCCAATACCCACTGGGAAACTGGGAAGGGTTGGAGGAGGAGGACCCGTGAGCCAGGAGACCTGCCTTTGATGTTGGCTAATCCTTCGGAGGGAAGGGAATGGCGTAGTTAAATACAAGTATTTATATGAAGTTAAGCCTACCCTTTGGTAGGCTTTTTTATGTATAAAAGCTCCCAACGAAGGTTGGGAGCATTTTTTTAGAAAAGGAGGATAACATGAAACTTTTAAAAACAACTCTTGATAATATCAAACCTCTTGATAAGGATGCAGTTGAGATGGCGTGGAAGCACATTGACAATTTAACAAAGCCTATTGGTAGCTTGGGGATATTAGAAGAAATAGGAGCTAGATTTGCAGGGATTACGGGTAAACTTCACAATAAGGTAAAAAAGAAAAATATAGTTATAATGGCTGCAGATAATGGTGTTGTTGAAGAAGGTGTAAGTTGTGCTCCAAAATTTATTACTAAAGTAGTTACAGAAAATTTTACAAGAGGAATAACTGGTGTATGTGTTTTAGCAAAACAGGCGGGTGCAGACCTTACAATAGTAGATATAGGTGTAGATGCTGACTTTAACAATCCTAAAATATTAAACAAAAAAATAGCTTATGGAACAAAAAATATTGCAAAAGAAGCTGCTATGAGCTATGAGGATGCTATAAGAGCTGTTGAAGTTGGGATTGAAGTAGTAGACAAGCTAGTTATGGATGGTGTTGATCTTCTTGGGACAGGTGAAATGGGGATAGGCAATACTACAACTTCTGCTGCAGTTCTGTGTGCTTTATCAGGTTTGTCTCCGGATATTGTAGTAGGTAAAGGGGCAGGTCTTACTGATGAGCAGCATAAAAATAAAATTAATGTTGTTAAGAAGGCCCTTGAAACAAATAAACCTGATAGAAATGATCCTATTGATGTTATTTCAAAGGTTGGAGGATTTGATATTGCTGGATTAACAGGTTGTTTCCTGGCTGCAGCAAAAAACAGAGTTCCTATAGTAATTGATGGTTTTATTTCATCAGCAGCTGCACTTTGTGCTGTAAGGTTAAACCCTTTAGTTAAGGATTACATATTTCCATCCCATCTTTCAGCAGAGCCGGGAGCAGTATATATGATGAAGGAATTAGGTTTAGAGCCGATGATCAATTTAAAGATGAGGCTTGGTGAGGGCTCTGGATGTCCATTAGCCTTTATGATAATAGAGGCAGCACTTGCAATAGTCAATGAGATGGGAACTTTTGAAGAGGCAAATATTGTAAATGACTTTTTAATAGATATAAGGGAAAAGTAGGTGATATTTTGATAAGGTTAATAAGTGGAGGTGTAAGATCAGGAAAAAGCACCTTTGCAGAAAAACTTTTAGAGAATAAGAATGATGTTGTTTATATTGCTACTATGAGAGCTATTGATGATGAGATGGATGAGAGAATAAATTTACATAAAAAAAGAAGAAATGCTACTTGGAGAACCTTTGAAGGAACATATAATTTAGTTGATGCAGTTGGAAGTGAAAAATATTATTTGCTTGATTGCTTAACAAATCTTATTTCAAATATTATGTTCGATGTAACAAAAGATTTAGAAATAATTGATTATATTAAACAAAAGGAGATAGAAGATAAAGTTATGAAGGAACTTGTAGGCTTAATAAAAAGGATTCGTGAAATAGATGGTGATTTAATTATGGTGACTAATGAGGTTGGGATGTCAGTTGTTCCAGAAAATTATATTGCAAGGGTGTTTAGGGACATTCAAGGAAGGGTTAATCAGATGGCAGCCGCTATATCAGATGAAGTTTATCTTGTGTTTTTAGGTATTCCACTTAAAATAAAGTGATCAAAGCTTTTATTTTAAGTCTACAGTTTCTGACTCGGCTGCCAGTAAATATTAAAGTCGATTTTAATGAATCAACAATTAAAAAGATGACTTTTTTCTTTCCCTTTGTTGGGGCAATTATTGCGATGATAATTAATATTCCTTTTATGATAAATAAATTTAATAAAGAATTAGAGGCCTTTTTTTCCTTAGCGTTATGGATTTTTATAACTGGAGGATTACATATAGATGGTCTTTCAGATACATGTGATGGTTTTTTTTCAGGAAGGGATAAGGAAAAAATCCTTGATATAATGAAGGATAGTAGAGTAGGAACTTTTGGAGTTATTGCGATTGTCTTTGATATTTTAAGTAAATTTCTTATTTTGAAAAATTTATCGACAAAAAGCTCATTATTCGCTTTAATTTTAGCTTTGGGATGGGCAAGATTGTTTACTTCGTTTTTATTTACTTATGGTAAAAGTGCAAGAAAAGACGGACTCGGAAGTTTATTTACAGGGAGGGATAGGCAAGTTTATTTTATTTTTTCTGTGGTTATTTTTGGAATATTATCTTTTGTTTTAGCTGGTTCAAGGTTTTTTATATTGTTAATTATCGGAATTTTAAACACTCTGTTGGTAATGAGATTATCTTATAAAAAGATAGAAGGATTAACAGGAGATATTTATGGGGCTTCTATAGAATTAAATGAAATAGTTCTTCTTCTGTCATGGGTGGTGTTAGAGTGGATTTATATTTAGTGAGACATGGAGAAAGTGAAGATAATGAATTAGGTGTTTATTCAGGGAGTTCAGATTGCAATTTGTCTTTGAAGGGGATAGCAAATGTAAAGGTTTTAAAACCATATTTAAAAAAAATAAAATTTGAAAAATGTATATCTAGTCCATTAAAAAGATGCATTCAAACGGCAAATATTTTATTTACAGGACCCTTTGAGATCGATGAAAGATTAAGGGAAATAAATTTTGGTATTTTTGAGGGACTAAGTTATAATAGCATTCTTGAAAGATTTCAAAAAGAAGTTATGGAATGGAACAAGGATTTTGTAAACTATAAAATTCCAAATGGCGAAAGTTTAAAGGATTTATATATTCGCACAGAAGAATTTATAAAATCTTTAGATATGAATAATAAAAAGTTATTAATAGTTACCCATGGAGGAGTAATAAGATGTTTTTTATGTTATGTCTTTAATGATATAAATTTATTTTATAAGTTTCAAGTTGACCCAGCATCTATAACTATCATATCTATTCATGATGATTTTACATATATTAAGGCCCTTAATGTAAAATCAATTATTCCATATAGGGGGGATTAAAATGCGAAAAATTATATTTTTAACTTTGTTTTTATTATTTCAAATTTCAAGTATTGTTCATGCAATGCATATTTCAGAAGGATTTTTGCCTATAAAATGGGCGATATTTTATTTTGTTATTTCATTTCCAGTTATATTTTTAGGAATGAAAAGGGTTATAGAAATTTCAAACAAAGAAAAGGATTCAAAGCTTTTATTGGCCCTTTGTGGAGCATTTATATTTTTGCTTTCTGCTTTAAAATTACCTTCTGTTACTGGTTCATGTTCACATCCAACAGGAGTTGGACTTAGTGCTATAGTTTTTGGTCCGTTAGTTACTTCGGTTTTATCCATGTTGGTATTATTATTTCAAGCTATATTTCTGGCTCATGGAGGGTTAACAACATTAGGAGCAAATACTTTTTCTATGGGCATAGTTGGTCCTTTTGTTTCATTCTTAATTTATAAGTTTTTAAAGGATAAAAATAAAAAGCTTTCAGTGTTTTTAGCAGCTGCTCTGGGAGATTTATCAACTTATGTTATAACTTCTATTCAATTAGCTCTTGCATTTCCGTCGAATAATGGAGGGTTTTTTGCTTCATTAGTGAAATTTCTTGGTATTTTCGCATTGACTCAAATTCCTTTAGCTGTTGTTGAGGGGATATTTACTGTTATAATTTTTGATTATTTATTTGAAAATACTAGGCAAAGTTTTAAATTATGGGGGGAAAAACAGTGAAAAGAAATTGGTTGTTAGGATTAATAGCATGTTTAATAATAATAACATCATTGCTAATAGGTTCTCAAAGAGGAGATTTGGGAGGTGCTGACGATAAGGCGCAGGATGTCATATCTGAGGTTGCTCCAGATTATAAGCCATATTTTAACAGTATATTTGAGCCCCCTTCAGGTGAAATAGAAAGTTTGATTTTTGCACTTCAATCTGCCGGTGGAGCTTTCATTATTGGGTATGTTTTAGGAAGGAAGAAAAATGATAAAAGAGATAATCTTGTTTTCAAAGAACAGCAGAGCTAGAAGTATTATTCCTCAAAAAAAATTTATTTTATGCATTTTGATTATAGTATTTAATGGATGTTTTAATAGTTTTAGACAGTTTTTAATCAATTTTGTAGTTTTAATTTTTCTACATCTAAAATATGAAACGCCTATTATAAAAGTTTTAAAATATGTTTTTTCGTTAACATTATTTTATATTTTAAGCGGCATAACTTTTTTAATAGATGGAAATTTTAGCTTGTTTTATTTAATGTGTTACAGAGGATTTATAAATTCTCTTTCGATAACATTTTTTATATTTACAACTCCATTAGATGATATCCTATTTATTATGTCTAAAAATAAAGCTTTAATAGATTTAGTTGATATTGCAAAACTTATGGAAAGATTCATAATCGTGTTAGAAGATGAACTTTCAATAATGATAAAGTCAGCAAAGTCAAAGGGTGGTTTTGACTCTAATATAAAAATGATTAAAACAAGTGCAAAGATTGGAGCCTTACTTTTTAAAAATATGTTTTTTAAATGGCAAGAAATAAAAGTTTCAGTTGATTCACGTTGTTTTAATGGTAAGCTTTCATATTTCGATGTTAGTTTTAAAAAAAGTTTTTTAATTGAGATATTGATAGTTTTTATATTTATTATTAATTTAATAATTTTAGATTGCATGTAAAGGGGCGATAAGATGAAAAATGTTAAAGAATTTAATGTTAAAACAGTTACTTATATGGCGATATTAATTGCCTTATCCTTCATAGGGTCTTTAATTAAAATCCAAGGTTCAATTGCTTTTGATTCAATGCCAGGTTATTTTGCTGCAATAATTTTAGGACCCTATTTAGGTGGAATAGTAGCTTTGTTAGGGCACTTACTTACAGCAATAACAAGTGGCTTTCCTTTAACTATACCTATGCATATTATTATTGCTTTGGAGATGTTTGTATTTGCTTATGTATTTTCTATTACATATAAAAGGTATAATCCATATATAGCAACTGGTATAGTTACAATATTAAATGGTCCTATTGCAGCATTGATAGCATCTGCTATTTCAATTTTATTTAAACTACCATTAAATGGATGGCCATTATTTTATGCTGTAGTTATTCCGCTTACTATTGCATCTTTTTTAAATTCTTTAATAGCTGTTCTAATCTATAGAGTTATCAAACAAAAACTATAGATTGGTTTCATTAGATGAAGTTTTAAATTTGATAAAGTTAAAACCGGAAAAAACTGAACTTATTTTAACAGGACGCTATGCTCACAAGGAAATAATAGATATCGCTGACCTGGTTACTGAGATGAAAGAAATAAAACATTATTATTATATGAAGGGTGTAATGGCAAGAAAAGGAATTAAATATTAAAAACATTAAAACTGCAGGGATAAATATGTTTAAAAGTAAAATTAAATTTATATCTTTAGGTATAATTTTGACTATTATGTTGACTTTCTTATCTTGTGCTAAAACTCAAATACCTGAAGGAACAAAGGAAGCTTTCTAAAAAACAATTAGGTAGTAGTAACTTTAAGAAACAAGCTAAGAAAGTAGCCAAAATACATGAGAAGATAAGAAACCAAAGGGAAGATTTTTTGCAAAAGCTGTCCTCTAAAATTATAAACGAAAACCAAGTTATAATTTTGGAGGACTTAAAGGTTAAGAATATGTTAAGAAATAACAAACTATCAAAGTCCATATCAGATGTAGCATGGTCAAAAT
>NZ_JAUONW010000033.1:0-41205 GCF_030546345.1 Caloramator sp. CAR-1 | reverse complement strand
TGTGTATAAGAKACAGGAACTATAACAAGTGCATTTAAAKTTAAAAAACCAGATTTAACAGGTAACTCACAATGGGAGTTGGTTGATATAAATAATAATAAAGTTATTAAAGCAACGATTGAGGATGAAAAATTTATTAATGAAGTTCATGAAGGATATGTTTATATAAATTCTAAAACAATTATATTTGCTGAATTAGAAATAGAAACAACTTTAAATAAGTATAATGAAAGTGTTAAAAACGTATATAAGATAACAAAGGTGTTACACTTGAAAAATGATAGATATATGCAACTAAGAATATAAAATTTAGAGCCCCAGCGGCTCTTTTTATTTTACCAGAAGGGAGTGGGAGAGGTGAGAATAGGCGAAATTCTAAAGGATAAGCAGCCAGATGTTTATAGAAAATTAAATAAGCATAAAAAGAAGGAGAGGAAGCAGGGGCACCTCTCCTTTTATGATATTGAAAAGTTAATGCAGGAAGGCTGCCATGTGTATAAAAGAGGGCGTGGTGGGGCACTAAAACAGATAAAATAATTCGACAATAGCAGGAAACTCCCTTCTTATAGAGAATATTGGAAATAGGAAGGGGGTGTTTACATGAATAGCGAATTTGACAAAAATAAAGTAGATGAACTATTGAAAAAAGCTAATAATGAGCTAAGTTGGAGAGATAGAATGGATGCAGTAAATGAACTTAAAAATTATCATTGTAAGGAATCAGAAAGAGTTATAGTAAAATTAGCTTTACACGATCCGGTTTTTAAAGTTAAGCATGCAGCTTTTTTAGTAGCTCAATCATGGGGAGTTAAAATAGGAGGAGTTCCTATTAGATTAGGCAAAAAACCTAAAGGGAATTTAGTTAAAGATATACATAAAAAATTAGCAAAGGTTAGAGATTCACTTGGAGAAGAATTTACAATAGAACAATTTAAAGAAAAATTTAAAAGTATGTATCCTAAGGCCTATGATATTTATGAAGGTGACAAAGGTGATAAGCTAGATAAGTGGTTAGAAAATTGCATAAAATGTTTACCAAAAAAGAAATAGATATAGAGCTCCTAACCGAGCTCTTTTTTCATGCATAAAACGAGGTGATAATATGCCAATAGATGCAAAGGAAATATTTCAAATGGTAATAGAAAATCAAAATAAATTAAAAAGTTGCAGTAGGCATGATTTTAGTATAGATATTACAGCAGATAGAGCATTAGGTAAGCGATATAGATGTTCTAATTGTGGTGGAGAGGTAGATTCAATAGAAAAGTATTGGTATGAGAAGGGATTAGAGCATAGCTCTATGAGTTAGCGGGTCCTTCTGGGAAAATGAAAAGGTGCGGTGCTGCGGCGACCGCAGCCTTTTTTTAGGTATAAAAATTTTTTTAACAACTTCCTTCCAAAAGGTGATGTTATGGAGAAATATGTTACAGCAAAAAAATTAGCTCAAATACTTGGAATAACTGAGCGCAGAGTTAACCAACTTGTTAACGAAGAAAAGGTCTTACAAAGGGATGCAAATGGGAAGTTTGAGTTGCAAAAAAGTGTTCATGATTACTATAAATATAAGTTTTGTAAAGATGAAGAACTTGATTTAACAATCGAAAAGGCAAAACATGAAAGAGCTAAAAGAGAAATTGCCGAGATAGAACTTGCTAAATTAAAAAACAAAATGCACGATGCAGAAGACATAGAAAGAGTTTTAACTGGTATGCTAATAAATTTCAGAAATAGAATTCTTGCTATTCCTTCAAAAGTAGCACCAAAAATAATAGGACAAAAAAGTATTGCAGTAATAAATGAAATATTGCAGCAAGAATTGTATGATGCATTAAATGAGCTTTCTGAATATGATCCAGAAATGTTTTTAGAGGAGGGGGAGAAAATTGAAGAGGAAGACGTTGAACTTGTTCAAGAAAATATTGAAAGCAGTAGCTCCTCCACCGAGATTAAAGATAAGTGAATGGGCTGACAAAAATAGAAGATTATCATCAGAAACATCAGCAGAACCAGGGCCATGGAGAACAGATAGAGCACCTTATCAACGAGAAATTATGGATTCATTGAATGACTCTAAAATTGAAAAAGTTGTTGTAATGAGTAGTAGCCAGGTGGGAAAAAGTGAAATGATAAATAATATTATAGGCTACTACATTGATATAGATCCAGGGCCAATGCTTTTAATACAACCAACTTTGGAAATGGCTCAAGATTATTCTAAAAGAAGAATATCGACAATGATAAGGGATACAGAGTGTTTAAGAAATAAAGTTTCAGATTCAAAATCAAGAGATTTAAATAATACAATTCTAATGAAAGTATTCCCTGGTGGATTTTTAGCGATAGGGGGTGCAAATAGTCCTGCGGGATTAGCAAGTAGACCAGTTAGAATATTACTTGCTGATGAGGTTGATAGATATCCAATTAGTGCAGGAACTGAAGGCGATCCATTAATGCTTGCTGAGAAAAGAACAATAACATTTTGGAACAGAAAAAAAGTATTTGTGTCAACACCTACAATAAAGGGTGCTTCAAGAATTGAAATGGAATATGAACAAGGAACACAAGAAAAATGGTGTTTAAAATGTCCAAACTGCGGAGAATATCAGTTTATAAATCTATATGGAATAAAGTTTAATTATGATAAAGATGATAAAGGCAACTACAAAGTTTGGGATGTTAAGTTTCAATGTCCTAATTGCTTAGAAAGTTTTGATGAATTTACATGGAAAAATCAACCTGGGAAGTGGATAGCTTCAAACCCTGAAGCACAAGGGGTTAGGAGCTTTTTTTTAAATGCTTTTGTGTCTCCATGGTATTCTTGGGAGAATATAATTTTAGAATGGTTAAGAGTTAAGAATGATCCAGAACAATATAAAGTATTTAAAAATACAATACTTGGTGAAAGTTGGGAAGAAAAAGGAAATGTAGAAGATGAAGAAATGTTACTAAAACGTTGTGAAGAATATGAAGCAGAGCTGCCAGAAGGAGTTCTAATATTAACGGCCGGAGTCGACGTTCAAGACGATAGACTTGAATATGAAGTAGTAGGATGGGGAAAAGGATATGAAAGCTGGGGAATAGAATATGGAAAAATTTTAGGAAGCCCAGAAATGCCTTCAACATGGCAAATGCTTTTAGATAAACTAACCAAAAGTTATAGCTTTAAAGATGGCACAAGTTTGACAGTTGCATGCACATGTATTGACTCTGGAGGACATTTTACAAGTGAAGTTTATAAGTTCTGTAAAGAAAATGAATATAGAAGGATATTTGCAATAAAAGGTAAAGGTGGTCAAGGAATTAATTATATTTTTAAAGTTAGCAGAACAAGAAAAGAAAATGCAGCTTTGTTTACTATTGGTGTAGATAATGGTAAAGCTAAAATAATGTCAAGATTAAAAATAAAGGAACCTGGTCCAGGATATTGTCATTTCCCGAATGGAAGAGGGTATGATAGGACATATTTTAGAGGTTTGACATCAGAAAGAATAGTAAGAAAAAAAATAAATGGGCAAATAAAACTTGTTTGGGAAAAAATTAATGATACAAGAAATGAGCCTTTAGACGTGAGGAATTATGCAACTGCGGCAATTGAAATCTTAAATCCTACATTTGAGGAGATAGAAAAGAGATTAAAAGCCCTAAAAGAGGGAATTGAATATACAGAACAAAGACCAAAAAGAAAATATGGAGTAATTAAAAAGGGAATCGAGGTGTGAGATATGCAAAACGAAAGATTACAAAAACTAAAAGAAAGATTAAATATGTATTATGAAGCTGAAACAGCCGTATTAAGTGGACAAGAATATAGTATGGGTCCATATACATTAAAAAGAGCAGATTTAGGGCAAATTAGAAAAGCGATAAATGAATTAGAAAAAACAATAGCAGAGATAGAAAGTGGAGGGAAAAGAAAAACGTTTAGAATAATTCCAAGGGACTTGTGAAGGAGTGAGCTGAATGAACATTGTAGATAAAATTATTGAATATATAAGTCCTCAAACAGCATTAAAAAGAGAAAGAGCCAGAGCAGCCACACATATGATAAGAAATTTTATTAATTCAGGATATTCTGAAAGTGGAGCAAGTAGAAGAAAAAAATCATTAGCTGGCTGGAATGCAGTAAGTAAAAGTCCGTATGAGGATATAGATTTAAACTTAGATTTGTTAAGACAAAGATCAAGAGATCTTTATATGAGTGCCCCATTAGCAGTATCGGCATTAAAAACTAATAGAACTAATATAATTGGAGCAGGGTTAAAGCTTAAATCGAGGATTGATTTTGAATATTTAGGGTTAACTAAAGAAGAAGCAGACGAATGGGAAAGGAATGCAGAAAGAGAATTTGAAATATGGGCAAACTCAGTATTTTGTGATTCAACAAGATTAAATAATTTTTATGAACTTCAACAACTTGCACTATTGAGCTGGCTAATGAATGGGGATGCTTTTGCCCTGATTAAATATGATAAACCAACAAGTTATATGCCATACGGATTAAGGATACATCTGATTGAAGCGGATAGAGTTTCAACACCAGATAATGTTATAGTTAACCAAGGCATAGTTAAAGCTGCAAATGGAAATAAAATATTGAATGGGATTGAAATAGATAATAGTGGTGGTGTAGTTGCATATTATATTTGCAATCAATATCCCAACAGCACTTTATTAGAGTTTAAAAAGAAATGGACCAGAGTTGAAGCTTTTGGAGAAAGAACAGGAAATCCTAATATTCTTCATATAATGGAGTCAGAAAGATGTGAGCAATATAGAGGAGTTCCATATTTAGCACCTGTAATTGAAAGTTTAAAACAAATAACAAGATATGCAGAAGCTGAATTAACAGCAGCAGTAATTACAGGCTTTTTTACTGTATTTATAAAAACAGATAACAATACATCCGAAATTCCAATTACTTCGCCTATACCAGATGAAGAACAATTAGAATTAGATGAATCATCATACGAATTAGGAGCAGGAACAGTTAATGTTTTAAGACCTGGAGAAGATGTGGTGATTGCAGATCCAAAACGACCTTCCAGCAACTTTGATTCATTTGTAAATGCACTCGCAAAATATATTGGTGCTGCTCTTGAAATTCCTTACGAACTATTAACAAAGTCGTTTACAGCAAGTTATTCTGCATCGAGGGCAGCATTGCTTGAAGCATGGAAGGCGTTTAAGATGCGTAGAACATGGTTTGCAAATGATTTTTGCCAACCAATATATGAAATATGGCTTGCTGAGGCAGTAGCCAGGGGCAGAATATCTGCACCTGGATTTTTTAATGACATAGCAATAAGAAAAGCATGGTGTGGAACTGAATGGACAGGTCCATCTCCTGGACAAATAGACCCAGTTAAAGAAGTAGAAGCAGCAATCAAGAGAATAGAACAAGGACTTTCAACAAGAGAAAAAGAAACAACAGAGCTAACTGGCGGTGATTGGGACAAAAATATTATTCAAATTCAACGTGAGAATGAATTACTTAAAAGGGCAATGAAAGGAGATGAAAAAAGTGAATAAGTTTTGGCAATTTAAAAATACATCGGAAGATACAGCTGAGTTAATTCTGTATGGTCCCATAGCAGATTCAACATGGTGGGGAGATGAAGTAACTCCCAAGAATTTTGCCGAGGATTTAAAAAACTTAGGAGATATAAAAAACCTTGTAATAAGGATTAATTCAGTGGGTGGAGATGTGTTTGCTGCAAATGCTATTTATACCCTACTAAAAGACCATAAAGCTAATAAAACGGTAAAAATTGATGGAATTGCAGCATCAGCAGCAACGATTATTGCTATGGCAGGAGATACTATAGAGATTCCCGCAAATGGCATGATGATGATTCATAATCCAATGGTAGTTTTATTCGGAGCTTACAATGCAGAAGAACTTAATAAAATGCAAGATACTTTAGATTCTATAAAGAAAACAATAATTACTGCGTATAAGAATAAAACAGGTAAAAACGAAGAAGAATTATCAAAGCTTATGGATGAAGAAACTTGGATGACTGGTGAAGAAGCAGTTAAGGAAGGATTCGCTGACAAACTAATGTTTGAAAATGTAAATGCAGTGCTAAATGGCAATAAACTTTACATTAATAATATTGGCCATGACTTAACTGCATTTAGAAAAAAACCAAACTTTGTTCAACAGGCTCCAAAGCCTGATAATATAAATACTAATCAAAACCAAAAGGAGGATAAAGGGAAAATGGAGATTAAAACTGTAGCTGATCTTGAACAACATTTTAAAAACCTTGTTGAAGAGATAAGAAACAAGGCAAAAGAAGAAGAAAGAGAAAGGATTAAAGCAATTGATGAGATTGCTAAAAACATTGATCCTGAACTTGTTATGAAGGCAAAGTATGTTGAACCAATGAATGCAGAAAAGCTTGCTTTTGAAGCTATAAAAAATGATGCAGCAAAGGGTAGTAATTATTTAAATGACCTTGAAAAGGACATTAAAGATTCAAATGTTTTAGAGGTTGAAGCGAAAGTTGTAAAGGATAATTCACAGGATATTGTAAACAAAATTGTTGAAGGAGCAAATAAAAGGAGGGGTAAATAATGGCTGAAAATTTATATTCAAAAATAGAAGAGGTAAGGTCAGACAATTTAATTGCAGACTCAATTGTTCCTGTGCTTGTAAAAGGTATAACTCTTGAAAAGGGACAAGGTGTACTAAAGAGAGGAACTGTTCTTGGAATAGTTACAGCGACTGGACTTGCAAAAGTAGTTGATAGTTCTAAAACAGATGGAACTGAAAATGCAGATTGCATATTGGCTGATGATGTGGATACAGGCGATGGTTCAGCTACAACAGATTTCCCAGCACAAGCTTATATATCAGGATGTTTTAACAGAAACGCTCTAATTTTTGGTGGAACAGATACAGTAGAAAAGCATGAAACACGTTTAAGAGAACTTGGAATATTCTTAAAAGATAACATAGCTTATTAATTAAGGAGGTTAGATGTATGGCAGCAATAGTAAACTTATATGAAACAAGGACAATGATGCAGGCAATCGAAAAAATGATGCCTGTTAATACTTTTTTAAGGGACACGTTTTTCTCAGGTTATGAAACATTTATAACTGAAAACATTGATGTAGACTTTAAAAAAGGTAAAAGAAAAATGGCACCATTTGTGGCACCAAGAGTTGGTGGTGTAGTAATGGACAGACAAGGTTTTGAAACAAAAACAATAAAGGTGCCTAAAATTGCTCCAGAAAGATTATTAACAGTTGATGATACTTTAAAAAGAAGCATGGGAGAATCAATCTATAGTGCAAAAACGCCAGAGGAGAGAGCAGCTGAACTTTTAGGCAAAGATCTTGCTGAACTTGATGAATATATAACAAGAAGAGAAGAGTGGATGTGCAGAGAGCTTCTATTTGAAGGAAAAATTGTGATGAAATCATTAACTGATAGAGTTGGTAGCAATTATATAGAACAGGTTGTAGATTACAATTTTACAAATAAAGAAGTTCTTACAGCAGATGATAAATGGGATACAGACACAGCAGATATATTAGGAGATTTAAGAAGATGGAGACTTTCTATAATTCAAAAAACAGGCAGAGCACCAGAGTTGTTAATTTTAGCCTCTGATGTTGTAGATATTTTTGTAAAGAATCCAGCTATACAGAAGATTTTTAATACATTAAATTATAATTTTGGTATCATTGAACCTTCCATAAAATCACCAGCTGTAACTTTTATAGGCAAACTACCTTCATTAGGACTTGAAATATACAGCTATGATGAATGGTTTGTTGATGATGATGGAACTGAAAAACCAATGTTTAAAGAAAAACATATTATTATGGCACCAAGAAATATAGGAAAGAGATTATATGGTTCTATTACACAAATGGAAAATGGCAAATTTGTAACATACGAAGGAACAAGAGTTCCAAAAGTTTGGGCAGATGAGGAAAACGAAATACAAAAGATAAGAGTTGCATCAAGACCAATAATCGCTCCTGAAGATGTTGATAGTTGGTATGTAGCACAAGTTTATTAAAAGTAGGTGAGAAAATGGCGATTAAGGTTATTAAAGCAAATATTAGAGTAAAAGGAGTTAATTATAAACCAAATGATATAATAGAGGCGGGCTTGCTATCAAAAGATGAGGAAGCCCGCCTTGTCTTTGAAGGATATGCTCAATATGTTGACGATATAGGTCAAAATAAAATAGAGGAAAAAGGAACTGTTTCAACTCAAAATAATAGTATAAATATAGATTTTAACCCAGACGAGGTTATTAAACCTAAAAAGGGGCGTAAATAATGATAAATTTCAAAGAAGATCTTAAAAGAGATTTAAATGTATTTTTTAACATAAAAGAGTTTGCACAAGAGCACGAAATTGATGGTAAAACAGTAATAGTTGTTGTGAATGATGATGTTTTAAAAGGTTTTAATACAATATCCCAATACAATGATTATACAGAAGGAGTTTTTTTAGCAAGTAAAACTATATATGCTAAAAAAGAAGATTTTAATAAAAAGCCTATAAAAGGTCAAAGATTAAGGTTAGATAATAAATATTATTATGTTGAGCTTGTAAAAGAACTTGGAGAAATATACGAAATTACGTTGGTGGCGAATGAGTCATGATTCAAATATATAAAGAACAACGAGAAAATATTGAAGCAAGGCTGTTAGGGATCAAGAATGGTTCAACAAGAGTAATAAAAAATGCTTTAAACAAGGCAGTAGAAATAGCAAGGGATGATATAGTAAAAAAGGTGCAAGAAACATATACAGTTAAGCCCAAAAGTGCTATAACAAAGACGATTGAAATAAGAAAAGCAAACAATAAAGATTTAACTGCCAGCATAACATCAAGGGGAACTGCGGTTCCTCTTATAAATTTTAATGTAAGACCTTCAAAACCGCAGTATAAAAGGAAGAATCGTTCTATTTTATATGCTGAAGTAAAAAGAGGAGAAGGCGGGATAATAAAAAGAGCATTTGTTACAAGAGGAAGAAAAACAGGGAATTTAGGAGTTTTTGAAAGAGTTGGAACTTCAAGATATCCTATATACCAAAAGTATGGACCTTCTATTCCAACAATGGTTGGAGCAAGGAATATAAGATTACATGTTGAAACAAATGCAAGAAAAATATTAAATCAGCTTATTGAAGAAGAGATTGAAAAGTTAATAGAAGGTAAATAGAGTACTTACTAAAGGGTAGGTGCTTTTTATATCTACTTTTAATATAAAAAGCGTAGGTGGTCTTATGGTTGCGATTGAGCTTCTTAACGAATTAAAGAAATTTATCGAGAATGTAGTAGAAGAATATGTGCTTGAAACAAATAATAGAGAAACAAAAAAAGAGCCTCAAGTTGTTGTAGGTTATCTGCCAGCAAAGGGTGAAAGTGATATACCAGATTATCCTTATGTAATAATAAGGGTTATAAATGGAGTGGATGATCAAACGTCCGAGATAAAAATAAATTTAATTATTGGAACATATAGTGACGATCATGAAGGCTGGCAAGATACTTTGAACATTATACAAAGAATAAGGCACAGATTACTCGAACAAAGAACTTTAGCGAAGAAATTTAAATTAGAACTACCGCTTGAATGGGAGTTATTTGAAGAACAAGCTTTACCAGAATGGAACGGATTAATTAAAACTATATGGACCATTCCTCAACCACAAGAAATTATTGAAAAGGAGAGTGAATATTTTGGCAGGTAAGATTAAAACAAATGAAATTCAAACTGGCAAAAGTTCTGAAATAAAAGATAAAATAAGATATATTTATTGTGGACCAAACCTAACCAATAAAGGGCTTATTCAAAACACAATTTTTATAGGTTATCCAGAACATTTAAATGATCTTTTTGAAAAATGCCCATCAATAAAAGGCCTTATTGTGCCAGTTAATGAGTTATCTAAAGTGATGCAGAACATAAGTAAAACTGGAACATATGAAAATTTGATGTATAAAGAAGTTTTAAAATTTATCAGTGAGGTGAGATAATGTATAAACATGGTGTTTATTTTAGTGAAATTCCTACTTCAATTGTTCCGCCAAGTAGGACAAGTGCAGGTCTTCCTGTCGTTGTTGGAACAGCACCAATTAACTTAGCAACAAATGGATATAAAGTGAATGAACCTGTATTATGCTATACGTATGATGAAGCAGTTGCAAATTTTGGCTTTGTAAAAGATTATGAGAATTATACATTGTGTGAGTTTATAAGGTCACACTTTGCATTGTATTCAGTTGCACCAGTTGTTTTAATAAATGTTTTAGACCCATCGATACACAAGACAGACGTTACAAGTGAATCATTAAGTTTAACAGAAGATACCGGTCTTATAAATGCAACAGGAATTTTAAAAGAAACAGTTGTAGTTAAATCAAATGATGAAGCAACAACATATCAAGAAGGGATAGATTATACACTCGCATTTAATGATGATGGTAAGCTTGTTTTAACAAGAAAAAAAGATGGAACAATACCTCAAGACACAATTACATTAAAAGTATCATATACAAAATTAGACCCATCAAAAGTGACATCGAACGATATCATCGGTGGAATTGATATAACTACAGGAAAGGCAAAAGGTTTTGAATTAGTAAATCAGGTATTCCCTAAATATGGCTTAGTTCCTGGTCTCTTATTAGCTCCATATTGGTCAACAAAACCAGAAGTTGCGGCTGTAATGGATGCAAAAGCTCAAAATATAAATGGACACTTTAAGGCATTAGCATTGGTTGATATACCAACAGATGTTGTAAAAAAATATAGTGATGTTCCAGCTTGGAAAAATTCTAATAATTATACAAGTAAATATCAAGTTTCATGTTGGCCAATGATTAAATTAGGCGATGAAATATTCCACTTATCTACGCATATTGCAGGTGTTATATGTGGAACTGATGCAAATAACGAAGATATACCATATATGTCGCCATCAAACCACAATTTAAAAGCAAGTGCAGCTGTGTTAAAAGATGGAGAAGAGATATTCTTAGGTCCTGATCAGGCGGCTTATTTAAACGGCGAGGGCATAGTAACAGCTATAAATATTGCTGGTGGTTGGAAAGTATGGGGTAATAGAACTGGATGTTATCCAACTATAACTGATCCAAAAGATTCATTTATTCCATTAAGGAGAATGACGAATTGGATAGGTAATGTTTTAACACTAACATTCTGGCAAAAGATAGATTATCCAATAAACAGAAGATTGATAGAAACAATTGTGGATAGTGCAAATATTTGGTTCAATGGATTAGTTGCAAGACAATTTATATTAGGTGGCAAAGTGGTATTACTAAAAGAGGAAAATCCTGAAACAGACCTTATGGATGGAATAATTAAATTCCATGTATATTTTGCTTCACCGAGCCCTGCAAGAGAAATTGACTTTATTCTTGAATATGATGTTAAGTATCTCGAAAATTTATTTGCTTAAGGAGTGATATAAATGAATCAAGTTCCTGAGAAATTGATAAATTTTAGAGTTTATGAAGATGGAACAGATCTTGTAGGAACAGCTGATATAGAGCTTCCTGAATTAGAATATATGACTGATAAAATAAAAGGGGCAGGAATTGCTGGAGAAGTTGATAGTCCTGTATTGGGACATTTTGGGAGCATGACAGTAAAAATAAATTGGAGAACATTATCAAAACCACTTATAACATTAGCAACTCCTAAAGCTCATAATCTTGATTTTAGGGGCGCAATTCAAATATATGATGCAGGAGCTGGACAATACAAAGTAACACCAGTTAAAGTTACTGCAAAATGCACTCCTAAAAAAACAGCATTAGGCAAATTTGACGTAGGTTCATCTACAGACTCATCGAGTGAACTTGAAGCTTTATATTTAAAAGTTGATATAGATGGTAGGACAGTTGCAGAAATAGATAAACTAAACTATATATGCATTATAGATGGAGTCGATTATTTGAAAGATATAAGAACAGCACTCGGAATAGAATAAAAAATAAAAATGAGGTCAGGCTTTCTGACCTCATTCGCTTTTTTTAATAAAAAGAGTAATTATATTGTTATAAATATGATATATAGCGCATATTAGGAATGAAATGAAGAATACAGGGTAAAACAATTTTTCTGAAATTACATATGAAAAAATAGCAATTAAACCTGCTTGTAAAGCAGCAAAAATTAAGTAGAGCAAAACTTCAAAACCTAAGACAACAAAAACTATTGAATATTTGAAGAGTTTTATTAGCATAATCTCACCTCTAATAATATTGTATGATATTTTGAAAAATTTAACAACAAAGGAGATGGTTACAATGAAAAAAATATTATTATCTAAGCCTGTAAAATTAGGGGATACCGAGGTCAAGGAATTAGAGATTGATTTAAATTCTCTAACAGGTATCGATGTAATTGAGGCTGAAAATGAAATCAGAGCTATAGGGAAAGTGCCATTAGTTCATGAAATGGATAAAGCATATCTAGCAGCTATTGCTGCAAGAGCAATAAAACCAAAACAAACGCTTGACTTTTTATTAAAACTACCATTAAAGGACTTTACAGTTATTACAGCTCAGGTTCAAAATTTTTTACTGGATATAGAAGTGTAAGAGAATTTAAAAAAGATTTGATGAAAGTCATGCTGATTTTTTCAATGAAGACGTCAACATCTTTAGAGTTTTGGTTATCTCGTCCTTTGCTAGAATTATCTGAATGGATGGATGAGTTCTCGAACTTAGATAAGGGATGATAAGTATGAAGATATTTGAAACGGTATATAAATTGTCTGGGAAATTGGATTCGACATTTCCTGCTATATTTGGTTCTGCTTCTAAAAACATTGAAAAACTAAATAAGAGAATAACCGAACTAAACAAGGTAAATAAAAATGCAGAAGGATATGTAAATTTAAAGAAGGAAATAAAAGAAATTGAAGATAGTTATAAATTAGCACAAAGCCAAGTTGATAAGTTTGCAGCAGAATTAAAAGAATCTGAAAATATAGTAAAGTCACTTAAAACACAATATGATTCAGCAACAAATAATTTAAAAAAGTTAGAAGAACAAATATCTAAAACAGAAAATCCCTCAAATGAACTTAAAGAGGAATTTAAACAGGCAAAAGAACAAGTAAAAACACTTGCAAAAGAGTTAAAACAAGCAGAACGACCTTTAAAGGAAATACAAAATAATTTTGAAAAAGCAAAAGATAAAGCTTCAAAATTAAAAGAGAAAATAGAGCAAAAGAATGCAAAACTTGCTCAATTAAGAGATTTATTAAAAAGTGCAGGCATATCAACGATAAATTTTGCAAATGATACAGCAAAATTAAATAAAGAATTGGATAGAGCGACTAAAACTCAAAAAAGGTTAATTGAATATCAAAAAAGAGCTAAAGAATTAAAAAATAAAAGGCAAAATGCACGTTCTGAGATGTTATCTGCAATAGAAACAGCTATGATATTGCAGCAACCAATAAGACAAGCAATAAAGTTTGAAAATGCAATGGCTGAAGTAAGAAAAGTTGTAGATTTTGATACACCCGAGCAATTTAAACAGATGGGAAAAGATATAGTTGAATTATCAAAGAAAATTCCAATGACTGTAGAAGGACTCGCAGCAATCGTAGCAGCAGGAGGTCAAGCTGGAATTGCAAGAGATGAGCTTGTAAAATATGCAGAAACTGCTGCAAAAATGGGAGTCGCTTTTGATATAACAGCAGAAGAAGCAGGAGAAATGATGGCACAATGGCGCTCAGCATTTAGAATGAATCAAAAAGAAGTAGAAAGATTAGCAGATCAGATTAATTATTTAGGCAATACAACAGCGGCATCAGCACCTAAAATTTCTGAAGTTGTAAAAAGAATAGGACCACTTGGTAGTGTAGGAGGTGCAGCAGCTGGTGAAATTGCAGCACTCGGTGCTACAATGGTTTCAACTGGTATTAGTGAAGAGATTGCTGCAACTGGAATAAAAAATCTAATTTTAAGTCTTACAGCTGGTGAAGCAGCAACAAAATCTCAACAAGCTGCATTTAAAGCTCTAGGGCTTAATGCAGTAATAATGGCAAAACTGATGCAAAAAGATGCACAAGGAGCTATTTTAACTGTTTTAAATGCACTGCAAAAACTTCCTAAACACAAACAAGCTGCTGTATTAACAGATTTGTTCGGAAAAGAAAGTGTAGGAGCTATAGCACCATTGCTCACTAATCTTAATTCACTTAAAGACAACTTTTATAAAGTTGGAAACAGCGCTTTATTTGCAGGAAGCATGCAAAAAGAATTTGAGACAAAATCAGATACAACAGAAAATAAATTAATTTTACTGAAAAATACATTAGACTCACTTTCAAATTCAATAGGATTAATACTTTTACCGCCACTAAAATCAATGGCTGATATTACCTCAAAAGGTGCAAACATTATTCAAAACTTAAGCGATAAATATCCTGGGTTAACAAGAGTAATAACTCTTGCAGGAGCTTCAGTTTTAGGGTTTGGAGTTGCCTGGAAAACACTTGCATATTTAGGCACAATAATCACAACACCCTTTTTGCAAATAAATTCATTGTTAATAAAATATGGATTAATATCACAAGAGGTTACATGGGCAACGAGAGCTCAGATAGCAGCTCAAAAATTATTAAATCTTGTTATGTCAGCAAATCCTATTGTAAGAGTTATAATGCTTCTTACAGCACTTGGAGCAGCACTTGTTGTTCTTTATAAAAAGAACGAAAGATTTAGAAATATTGTTAATAGCGTAGGGCAAACGTTAAGGAATATAGCAGAAATTGGAATAAATTATTTCATTGGTAGGATTAATAGTTTGATTTCGTTGCTAAATAAAATTAAGATACCTAATTGGGTCCCATTGATAGGGGGCAAAGGGTTCAATATAAAACAAATAGCAAGAGTAGAATTTGATGATAAGAAAATAGGTAAAAATGCAACAGGAACAAATAATTGGCGTGGTGGTTGGACATTAGTCGGTGAAAGAGGTCCAGAATTAGTTAAATTACCAAGAGGTTCAATGATATATAATGCAACTAAAACTCAAAAAATATTGCAATTAAAGGAACAAGCTATGAATTCAAATAGAGGTTTCAGAACGATAAAAAGTTCTATAAGCAATGTAAAAAACACAATTAGTAGTAACGACTTAAATAACATTATTATTAATTTTAATCAAGAATTCAATTTTAATGGTAGTGATAGCATTAACGTAAATGAAATTAAAACTATTGTCCAGAAGACAACACAAGAAGCAATTATGAGTTTAAATTTAAAGGATATGCTAAGAAAAATAAAAAATGATGAAAGGAGACTTGCATTTGCAGACTAATGAATATGTGGATATTTATACTACTGTTAGTGGGGATACTTGGGATATGATTTCCTACAAAGTTTATGGTGATGAAAATTATGTAAAAGAATTAATGGAAGCTAATCCTTCATATATGTCTATTACTATTTTTCCATCAGGTATAGATATAATTATCCCAGATATTGAAATTAAAGATACATCTGCACAATTACCATGGAAGGAAGAATGACCATGAGTAGGCAAGCAAGATTATATATAGAATATGAGGGAGAGGATATATCAGCTGATATCTCCTCTTCTATTTTAAGTTTTTCATATACAGATAATGCAAGCGGGAAAGCAGATGAGATTCAATTAAGATTAGAAGATGTAAAAGGATTATGGAAAGGTTTACTGTATCCGAAAAAAGGTTCAGCAATTAAGGCTTCAATAATAGCAGATAATTGGGATACAACTGGATATTCAGAATCATTACCATGTGGTTTGTTTGAAATCGATGAAATACAGCTTTTAGGTCCTCCAGACACAGTAGAGATAAAAGCGGTATCAATACCAATTTCATCTAATTTAAGAGGAGAGAAAAAAACAAGAGCTTGGGAAACAATTAGATTATCAAAAATTGCGAGTGAGATTGCTGCAAAATCAGGCCTTAAACTTATTTTTGACTGCGACGAAGATCCTATGTATGATCGAGTAGAACAAGTTAAACAAAATGATTTAGAATTGCTTTTTAAACTATGTACTGATGCAGGATTAGCGATTAAAGTTGCAAATAAAAAACTTATTATTTTTGATGAAGAAAAATATGAAGCAAAAAATGCAGTTAGAAAAATAATTAAAGGTGAAGCAGATTTATTAAGTTATAGCTTTTCAACAAGTAGTAGAGATGTTTATAAAAGTGCAGAAATAAATTATCACGACCCTGAAACAGGTGAAAAAATTAAAGCAAGTTTTACACCTAAAAATAGTCCTAAAGTAGGACAAACATTAAAAATAAATGAATCAAGCAATTTTGCAAAAATAAAAAAATCACCTAAAGGAGCTAAGGCAACGTTAGCTATAAAAAAGGCTAAAAAACGTTTAAGAGAAAAAAATAAAAACGAATTTAAAGTTAATTTGAGGTTAGTAGGAGATATAAAACTTTGTGCAGGTTCAGTTGTAGAAATAGAAGGTTTTGGGATATTTGATGGTAAATATTTTATTGAAACAGCTGTTCACAATCTTGATAGCAGCGGATACATAACAGAAATAGAGGTAAGGAAAACTCTGGAGGGATATTGATGATATTTAATGATGCAAATTTTGATTTTATTTTACAGAATTTAATTAGAGTTGGAATAGTATCTTCTATAAATGAAAAAGATGCAACAGCAAGAGTAATTTTTGAGGAAAACTCGATATCTTATGACCTTCCAATGTTACAGCATAATACTTTAAAAAATAAAGATTATATACTTCCTGATGTTGGAGAACAGGTTGTGTGCATATTCCTCCCTAACTCTTTACATCATGGTTTTATATTAGGATCAATATATTCCAGCAAAGATAAACCTGCAATCAAAAATAAAAACAAAAGAAACATAAAATTTAGCGATGGAACAGAGGTTGAATATGATAGGGAAAATCATATTTTAAAAATAGATTGCAAAGGCAAAGTTATAATACAAAGCGCAACTGAGGTAACAATAAATGGCAACTTAATAGTTAATGGCGATATTTTAGTTAGTGGCAATATACAAAATATTTAAGAGGATGTGTTAATATGATAGGTTTGTTAGGAACAGTTGTATTTGAAGTTTCTTCAGACTATGTAAAAACATTTGATGATTTTTCAAGAGAAACTCATGCAAGATATGCTAAACATGATGTTCTCGGAGTAAAACCAATTAAGCAGTTTTTAGGGCCTGATCTTGATAAAATAAAGTTTAAAATAAAATTATCGGCCGCCTTCGGTGTAAATCCAGCACAAGAAATAAAAACTTTAAGAAGTTACATGACAAAAGGTGAGGCAGTAACTTTAGTTGTAGGTAATAAAAGTTTGGGTAAATACACAATAGAATCGATTAATGAAGCATGGACAGTAATTGATAATAAAGGAAACATAGTAACAGCAGAAATAGATATTGAATTAGAGGAATACATTACTACAATACCCAAAATCATTAGAAAAATTCAAAAGAAAAATACGAAAGTTAATATTACTAAAAAAGTTAATGCTACTAAAAAAGTAAAAAAGAAAAACGTAGTTAAAAAATCTAAAAAAGTTGTATCTAAACCTAAAGTAACTAGAATGGCAATTTTTACGCCTATTTAGGGGTGATTAGATGAACGAATATGAAATAATACCTCCTGTAAATGAAATTGATTTTGGTGCAACAGGCGTAGCAGAAATAATTCAAAATATAAAAACTCTCTTAACAACAATTAAAGGGACAGTTCCGTTTAATAGAGATATAGGAATAGAAGATTCTTTATTAGATAAACCTACTCCAGTTGCACAAACAAAATTAACTGCACAAATAATTAATATTATTGAAAATTATGAGCCAAGATGCGAAGTTGTATCTATAACTTTTGATAAGAATGAATCAGAAGGGATTTTAATTCCAAAAGTGAAGGTGAGAATAAATGATGAACATTTATGATTTACCTGAAATTGATTTTGTGGATAAAGATGTTGAAAATATACGAGAAAGTATCATAACAACTTACGAAGCTTTGGTTGGAAAAACTTTATATCCTGGTGATCCTGTAAGGATGTTTTTAGAAACAATTGCAAGTATTATAGTTCAACAAAGGATATTAATAGATATGGCAGCAAAACAAAATACTTTAAGATATGCTAAAGGTGAATTTCTTGATCATATCGGTGCATTATTAGGGGTGTTACGAAAACCAGCTACAAAAGCAACCACTATTTTAAGATTTACAATATCAGAACCAAGAGAAGAAGCGATACCAATTCCAATTGGGACAAGGGTTACTACCAATGATTATGATAGTCAAATATATTTTCAAACAACAGAATATAAAGAAATTAATCCAGGTGAATTGTATGTAGATGTAAATGCTGAATGCACAGTAGAAGGTGAAATAGGAAATGAATATATAATAGGTCAAATAAATCAAATTGTAGATCCATTCCCTTATTTTGAATCGGTAACAAATATTACAGAATCATCTGGTGGAGTAGACGAAGAAGATGATGAATCATTTAGACAAAGGATATATGAAGCTCCAGAATCATTTTCAACTGCAGGACCAGAAGGAGCATATATAAGTTTAGCAAAACAAGCATCGCCTTTAATTTGTGATGTGACAGTGAGGTCGCCTTCGCCAGGAGTTGTAGAAATAACACCTTTAACTTATTCTGGAGAAGTTACTCAGGAAATAATAGATTTAGTTAATGCAGTATGTAGTTATAAAGATGTAAGACCTCTTACAGATAATGTAGTTGTAAGAGCTCCTGAGAAAATTTTCTATAATATAAATTTAACTTATTATATCTCGCAAGAAAATGAAACACTACAAAACAGCATAAATGATGCAGTTAACAAAGCTATAAATGAATATATAGATTGGCGAAAGAGTAAACTTGGAAGAAATATAAACCCTTCAGAGTTAATAAAAAGAGTAATGCAAGCAGGTGCAAGTAGAGTTGTATTAAATGAACCAGTTTTTCAACAACTTGAATTGTATCAAGTTGCAGTAGCAAATTCGGTAAGCGTTAATTTTGGTGGTGTTGAAGATGAATGATATATACAACATTAGTATATTAGACATTTTGCCATCAAATTTAAAAACTGATCCTAAAATTGTTGCAGCGGCAAAAGCAATAGATATAGAATTACAAAAAACATCAGATCAAATAAAAGAAGCAATTTTGCTGGCAAGAATTGATGAGTTGAGTGAAGAAAAACTCGACTTACTTGCTTGGCAATTTCATGTTGATTATTATGACAAACAATTAGACATTGAAAGAAAAAGAACAATGATAAAAAAATCAATAGAATGGCACATAAAAAAAGGAGCTGTGAGTTCAGTTGAAGAATTGATTGCAACGACATTTGGTGATAAAGCAGAAATAAGTGAATGGTTTCAATATAATGGTCAACCATATACTTTTAAGGTAACTATAACAAATTTAGTGGTATACGATAATTTAGTTCGAAAATTTTTAAAAGCATTGTATTCAATAAAAAATGTAAGAAGCCACTTAGAAGCATTAAACATAGAAATGGAGCTTAGTAAGCCAACTGATTTTATTCCTATTATTGAAGCTATAAATTTAGCTGAACAAAGTTATCCTGATATTGAATATAAAATAATTGGAGCTATTAATAATAAAGTTAATTTACAGTGTGAAAATAAAACATACAAATTTAGCTATTTGCTATGCAATATGCCATTATGCGGAACAAAACCAGACTTAGCTAAAATAGGGAGAACTATTCAGTCTATTTTACAGATGCCTACCACAGCAGCAAATTATTATTTTAATTATGAGTTATGCGGAACAAAATATGGAATTTCAACAATAGGACTAACACACATAGATAACTTAAAGTTTGACATGGATAGTAATGTTTATAGTTTCACTTATGAGCTATGTGGAACTAAATATTGCCAAGCGTAAGGAGGTGATAAAATGCTAACATCAAATGCATTACAAAAGTTAAAAGAGTTCATTAGAGACAATGTATCATATGGCAAATATAGAATTGGAACAACCTATTATCAAGTTCCGATTCATAATATTGAAATTGTTGATGACAAAGTAAATATTTACTTGCTACTCGACAATACAATTACAGGAACAGTAACAATTAATCAATTCCAGCTTTATGATAAAGATAATAATTTATTCGCAGAAAAAACAGAAAGTATAACTAAAAATGATACTCAAGGTATATTAGTTAAGTTTTCTATCACAGTTCAGGAGGTGTAATAAATGTCGATAACACCAGGTCAGTATGAAAAAATACAATGGTATGATCATGTAGTTGACCAAAATGGGAATGTAATTCAGCAAGGAACACCACTTAGTGCAACAAATTTAAACCGCATGGAAGAAGGAATAGATATTGGAGATAATGTTGTTGGATTATTAGTAGTAGAAGTATTAACAAAGCTAAATGCAGTAAATAAAGAACTTGAAAAATGGAGAAAGCAAAGATTACAGCAGGGAACAGTAACTATTTATAATAAATTTGTAATAAATGGTTGTGTTATATCCAAAATGCCTAACAGTAGATATATACAAATCACAAAAACAGGAACCTATACACAAGGAGAGGTCTCATTAATTTTTGCAGGAAAAGTTCATATGATACCTGATGAACAACAGGTGGCATTAATCCCAACCAATCCAACTGGATCAAGCATAACATATTATGCTTATTTACAATACGATAGTTCTGCAGGAAGGTATAAAGTATATGTAGGGCAAACAGTCCCAGCAGACGCATTAAAACTTTATAGAATTGTTGTTCCGGCGAATGATCAAGGCTCGGATTTAACTTTTGTAACTTTGTATGATGAAAGAAGGATAGAAACAGGATATCCTTTTTATTTTTCTTCGGATCCTTATTCAGTTGTTACATTAACAGGTTTTCCAATGCTTGATAGTCCAGATTATGACGTTCATCTTACAGTAGAATCGGCAAGTGACTTAGATAGGGTCGGAAGAGTTGAAGTTTATGATAAGACTGCAAATTCTTTTAAAATTAAATATTCAGGACTTGCTGATAATGTTACTATAAGATGGACAATAATTAATCCAGATATAGCGTGAGGTGATAATATGCAGATAGTTCATATGAATGATGGGCCTAAAATAGATTATCAGTTAGAAAACAATATTCTTAGAATTGCTGATATTGAAATCAACTTGCAAGAAAGACAAAGAGATACAGAAACTGTAATCAATATTTCCAAAAATGATGTAATACATGAGGGGATTGGATATTGGCTACTTGCAACAGTTGTTTTACCACCTAAAAAATATACAATAATCGAGGAAGAGGAAATTGATGGCGAAGAAATAAAAACAAGAATAGAAGCTTTACCTTTGGATACAGAGATGGTAAAGCTTTATTTATTTTCTATAGAATAAGGGAGGGACTTTTATGGCATTTACATTTTCAATTAAGGACACTTATAGAGCTGCAGTTGAGGCAGCAACAGGAGGGAAAAACACGGTTCTTTATGATGATAAAGGGAATCCATCCATAATGGTAGTTATACCAAAGTTTAAAATCAAAGATGTTATAGATGGCTATGCAGGAGATGAATATCACCCAGCGTTTATAAAAAATGGAGTTGTTAAAGATTATATTTTTATAAGCAAATATCAAAACATAGTATATAATAGCAGAGCATATAGTTTGCCTATGCAGGACCCAAAGACATATGTAACTTTTGACCAGGCTTTAAGCTATTGTTATGCTAAAGGTGATGGCTGGCACCTCATGACTAATGCTGAATGGGCTGCAATTGCTTTATGGTGTAAGAAAAATGGTTTTATGCCAAGGGGTAATAATAACTATGGCTCAGACATTTCAGCAGCTCATGAAAAAGGAAAAGAAACATATTTTGATAGTGAAGCAGGCAAAACAGGAAGAGTTGCAACTGGGAGCGGACCTGCAAGTTGGGCACACGATAATACAAATGAAGGCATCTTTGACCTTAACGGAAACGTATGGGAATGGGTAGCAGGCTTAAGGCTAAAAAATGGCGAAATACAAATAATTAAAGACAATGATGCAGCTATACTGAATGCGGACCATACAGATACATCTGCATTGTGGAAAGCTATATTACAAGATGGTTCATTGGTTGCTCCGGGTACTGCTGACACATTAAAATTTGATAATACAACAGCAGGAAGTACAAATACTACACTTGCCGATATTGGTGGGGATCCGCAATTAAATAAAACTATAAACAATATAATGTATACTTCTGGTGGGCAAGTAGATTATGGATATTCTCAATGTAATTTTGAAAGTTTAACCGCAGCATCAGGGGTAACAGCTCCTACTTTATTAAAAGCATTAGGACTATTCCCAATTGACGCATCACACGGCGGAGATATATTCATTGTTCGTAACTATGGTGAAAGATTCCCTCTTCGTGGGGCCCACTGGCGCAGCGGTGCTGGTGCTGGGGTGTTCGCTTTGTGCTTGTTCTTCCCTCGTTCGAGTGCCGGCAGCAGCCTTGGTTTCCGCTCCGCTTATTGTTTGTAATCTGGAATCTGAAATACTGTAATCTGAATTAGCCTGCGAAAGCAGGCTATAATTTTCAAAAAGGTGATTATATGCAACAAGATTTTAAGTTATTGCAGAAAACATACGACATGATACTTTACGGGAATATATGCCTGCAACAATTTCCTAAACATGAGAAACACGTTCTTGCAGCAGACATAAGAAAATCAATGTATAAATTGCTTGAATTAATAGTTAGAGCAAATAAAAAATACTACAAGAAGACAACATTAGAGGAAATTGATATAGAGATTGATGTTTTAAGAAATTTAATAAGACTATCAGCAGATTCGCAACTTAGATATTTGCCTATTAAAAAATATGAAAATTGGTCCAAGATGTTAAATGAAATCGGAAAAATGCTAGGCGGATGGATAAAGAGAACAAATAATTAATCAATTTATATTAAAAGGGAATGAGCCGTTATTCCCTCTTCGTGGGGCCAACTGGAACAACGGTGCTAGTGCTGGGGTGTTCGCTTTGAACTTGAACAACCCTCGTTCGAATGCCAACAGCAACATTGGTTTCCGCTCCGCTCTATATCATAGCCAGAAGGCGAACACCCCAAGGGGTGTCGTTCAGTGCATGATTTAAAGGGGCTCATTCCCTTGCCGAAAGGCAAAAAATTGAATTACTGCAAAGGCAGCTAGTAGCAATTGCGAAAGATGTCACGTGCAGCATATTATGACAACGAGGTGAGACATGAAAAGATATAATAATTTATATGAAAAAATTTATGATTTTGAAAACCTTTATGAAGCTTACAAAGAAGCAAGAAGGTGTAAAAGATATAGAGAAGAAGTATTGAAGTTTAGTTCAAATTTAGAAGAAAATTTAATTCAAATACAAAATGAGTTAATATGGAAAATGTATAAGGTAGGAAGATATAGAGAATTTTATGTTTATGAACCAAAGAAAAGGCTTATAATGGCCCTACCTTTTAAGGACAGAGTAGTTCAATGGGCGATATATAGGGTGTTAAACCCAATATATAATAAGACCTTTATTGAACACTCTTATGCTTGTAGAATTGGGAAAGGAACACACAAAGCAGCTCAAAAACTTCAATATTGGCTAAGAAAAGTTTCAAGAAAACCAGGAAAATGGTATTACTTAAAACTTGATATATCTAAATATTTTTACAGAATAGACCATGAGGTTTTAACAAAAATCCTCAGAAGAAAAATAAAGGATAAAAATCTGATTTGGTTGTTGGAACTCATAATTAAAAGTGAAGATACTAAGTTTGGTTTGCCTTTAAATGGTGAACCGGGCGAAAGCGAAAGAATTGGGGGAAAAGGAATACCAATAGGTAATCTGACAAGCCAACTATTTGCAAATATATACTTAAATGAACTAGACCAATTTGTAAAGCATGTTCTAAAAGTTAAGTATTATATGCGTTATATGGATGATGTTATAGTTTTAAGTAATAATAAAAAACATTTGCATTATTTAAAAGCAGAAATAGAAAATTATCTTAATAATGAATTAAAATTACATTTAAACAATAAAACTGCTATAAGGCCTATAACACTGGGAATAGAATTTGTTGGTTATAAATTATGGCCAACCCACGTTAAGCTTAAAAAGAAAACTTCACTTAAAATAAAACGAAGACTTAAATATTTGAAAAAAGCTTTTAAAAGAAAAGGAATAAGCTTTAGCAAAATAAACTCAACTGTTCAGTCATACATGGGACTTTTGAAACATTGCAATAGTTATGGTTTGAGAAAGAAAATATTTGACGATTTTGTTTTGTAATCGGAGGTGCAACATGGGAGAAGAAAAGTGCATAGAAGCAAGAAGGTTTGAAAGCATAGAAAACGATATAACAGAAATAAAAAATTCTCTTGCTCTACATTCAAAAGAGATTGCAGAGCTGAGAGAAGGACAAGCTGAAACGAGGATATATGTAAAGCAAATATTTGAAAGGCTTGACGATTTAAAAGCTTTATTTAGAACTGGGACAAGCGACACAACAGATAAATGGCTTAAGGTGGTTATGGAGCTTATTAAGGCGATAGGTATTATAGCAGGGATAATAGCAGGTATAAAAATTTTGGAATGAAGGTGATACTATGCAACAGCAGGGGAAATTTATTCTTATGAATAGAGATGAGTTTAAAGAATATATTTTAAAACTTAAGGTAAAAAGGATAATAAAGTTAATTCAAAATCACCATACCTATATTCCAAGCTATAAGGAATTTAAAAATAATCATTTCAGACTTTTAGAGGGCATGGAAAGAAGCCACCTTGCAAGGGGATTTAATGAGATAGCACAGAACATAACAATATTCCCAGACGGCTTGATAGCGATATGCAGGCCAATTGATGTTGCTCCAGCAGGCATAAAAGGGGCTAATGAGAATGGCATTTGTATTGAAAATGTCGGTAAATTTGACATCGGCGGGGATAAGATGACGGAAGAACAAAAAAAGAGCATTATATTTGTAAATGCGATTCTATGCAAAAAATTCAAATTAACACCAAGCACTGATACGATAGTATATCACCACTGGTATGACCTTAACACAGGTAAAAGAACAAATGGAACAGGCTCAACTAAATCATGCCCAGGAACAAACTTTTTTGGTGGAAATACAGTTGAAGCGGCAAATAAGTATTTTATACCGTTGATAAAGCTGGAGCTGGAACAAATGGATAAGGTGGCACAGATAAAAAAGGGGCAAGTATTGGCAACAAAGCTAAACATACGTAAAGGAGCAGGAACAAACTTTGAAGTTGTTGGCACATATTCAAATGGAGACACAATCGAAATACTCGAAGAAAAAGACGCTTGGTATAGGACAAGCAAAGGTTGGGTATGCAAAGATTATGTGAAAATAATTTGAGAGGTGAGGATAGTATGAATTGGAAGGCAAGATTGAGGAATAAGGCGTTTTGGGTATCATTGGCAGCATTTGTTGCTATGATGGCCAAGCAGTTTGGATGGTTTGAGGTTCCACCAAACTATGAGGAAATTGTGAATAGTGCATTAGGCTTGCTGGTTATGTTAGGGATTATTATTGATCCAACAACACCTGGAATTAAAGATGTTGAGTAAGTATATCCTGGTGCTGTCGAAAGATAGTGCCAGGATTTTTTTTGTTTTTTGAAGGAAAAACAAAAAAAATGTAGAATTAAGTATTAATGTAGTTATCAAAAGTTAAATAGATTAAATCATGAAAACAAGATAGGAGGCATAATATGGTTGCTAAGGTAATATCATTTATTAATATGAAAGGTGGAGTTGCAAAAACAACACTAACTTTAAATATAGGAAATAGACTTTCACAACTAGGAAATAGAGTTCTTATTGTAGATATGGATCCTCAATTTAATGCTACTCAAAGTTTGCTTTTATATATAAATAGAATTATTAAGTCAGATTTTAAACAAAATATTGAAGAATTAACTGAAGAAGTTTTAATACAAGAAGAAATTAGTTCCTCAAAATACTATGAACAGTTATCAAAAAATAGACAAACAGTACTTCAAGTATTTGAATCAACAAATATAGATAAACCTTTATCTGATAGTAGTTTGGCCCAAAAAATAACTGATAATTTATTTCTTATTCCTGGAGATTTAACATTGACAAAAGAAATTGCTGGGGATACTTCTGGTAAGGTAGGTGCTCTTTTAAGTCACTTCGATGGGACTAATATTTTAAATGATTATGACTATGTTCTTATTGATTGTCCACCAACGTGGTCAATATTAACTCATGCAAGCTTATTTGCTTCAGATTATTATGTTATACCTAGTAAAGTAGATATTTATTCGTTAATAGGTATAGAATTATTACAGGATCAAATAAAAAACAAAATAACAGAAGATAAAGTATATCAATTAACTAAGAGAACACTAAAACAGCTTGGCATAGTGTTTACTCTTGTTCATAGAGATTTGAAAATAGAGGAAGGAATGAGAAATTATATTATTAATTATTTTAATGACACTATACATTTTTTCCAAAACGATTTACCATATATTCCTTCTGTACCAACAAAATTCATAATGTTTGATGAAGCTCAAAATGATTCTAGATACAGTCAATTAATAAACTCAATTGAAAAAATAACTAATGAAATGTTGAATAGGTTGAATATATTATAATAAGTAAAGGAGGGAAATTTATGGATAATGAAAAACGTGAATTGAAACAAATAAAAGAAGATTTGAAAATAATAACTTCAAATAAATTAAATATGTCACAAAGTAAGCTGCTTTTTATGGGGATTATATATGAAATTATTTTAAGAAAAGATTTATTTCCTAAAAATGAGGATTTGAAAGGATTTATTAATAATATTTTTATTCAATATTTTATTGATAAAGAACCATTTAAAGACTATCTATATGACACTAGGACATTATTGGGGGCAAGAATTCAAAAAAAGATACAAACAGATTTGGACTATAATAAAATAGTTGAAATTGTTAATAAAATATATAACATTTTACCGAATGAGGATATTAATAATAATCGCAAAAAAAATTATTCAAATAACAATAAAGAACTTATTGAATGGATGAATTTTATTAAACAAAGAGGGAGTAAGGAATGAGATATTATGAGGATGCTTTAAAACAGTTTGAAAATATATTGGTTCAATTTAATTATCAAAAAGATAAAGATTCTAATTATGATGATTTAAAAAAGATTTTTCTTTCAATTTATGCATTAAATTATATTGCAAATAGAGTGGAATTAAAAAGTATATTCCAATCTACATATTTCAAAATTTCTTTTTCTTGTTTATTAGAAACATTTGCTTTAATTTTAAATAATTATCCAAGAGCTGCTGCCTTAGTATTGAGAAGTAGTTTAGAAAATTTTTTAAAGTTTATTATAGAATCATATAAAGATGAAAAGTATAAAATCAATGATAGAGTATATTCAGAAAATAAAAAAACATTAGAACTCATAATTAAAGAAAAATATGATGGAAAGTTAAAAAATGAGTGTATTAAAATAAATAGTAGGATGGAAGCCACATATAAAGAACTCTCAGGGATATCACATTCACTAACACCTGAAAGTATAAACAACATTATAAAATATTTTACTGAATTTAATGATATAAAAAGTGAAATTATTAAAAAAGTTTTAGATTATTTTAATATTATAATTAGAGATATGTTTACATTTAGTTTAATAATTTCGGAGAATAGCCTGAAATTATGGGATTCAAAAAATTTAGGAAACATTATAAAATTGTCTTTTGGTAGTAAAAGAACAAAGACACTAATAGAGCTAATAAAAGAATAAGTGAATTTGTGTTAAGAAAGTTTACTATAAATTCTCCATAATTATTAATAGACAAATTTAATTATTTGTTTAAATGAATCAAAAGAAAAAACAGTTATTTCACATAAATTATTCCGCCGTCCCATCGGGCTTTTTCTTTTTTGCAGGAAATTACCACCTATATGGCGAATAATATAACAGAGGTGGTGATATGGTAAAGAATCGTTTGCGTGAAATACGAATGAGGGAATACATGATGAGCCAGAAGGAGTTTGCCCTAATGTTAGATATGTTACCTCACGATTATAATAGAATAGAGAATATGAAAAAACAAGTTACAGTCGAAACTGCTTTAAAAATAGCAAAGAAACTTAATAAAAAAGTTGAAGATATATTTGAGCTTCAAGAATAATGAGGCTCTTTTATTTTTATATAAAAAAATTACATGAAAGTGTAATAAAATTACATTAATGTGCATAGTATATACTAAAGTAATTCAATAAGGTTTTAGGGTATGTGGGATAGGTTTGATATGTGGCTTTTTGAGAAAATCACTGAAGCGATTCACAGACATTTTGAATTTACAAAATACGAGATGGGGATGGAAATATTTTGGTTATGTGCAACAGCTCTTATAGGTCAAGCACTTGTATGCGTTTTAAATGAAGTAAACAGAAAAAACGGAACATACAAAGGGGGATGGAAAAGATGATATTGCAGCTTTTAGGTATAGCAGGGTGTATTTGGGGAATTGATTATATCAAATTCAGACACAAAAGGCTTATAAAAAACAAATGGAACTTAATCATGATTCAAAATAATTTGGTGAACGAGCTTGGGGAGACATTTAACATTGCTAAAATCAATGATGCTGACTATGGATTTTTGCTTATTGTAGGTATTCCGACAGGTTTTAGCTTTAATGATTTAGACAAAATAAAGCCTAAAATTGAAGATAGTTTAAAGTGCATAGCCGAAATGGAACACGAAAAATTAAACGGATGGATAAAAGTCAGGTTAATTATGAAACCATTTGAAGAAAGAGATTTTAAACCAATACGAACTATGCCTTACGAATTGTATGTGGGATATAACCATTTAGGCCCCGTTATAATAAACATGAACAAGTTCCCTCACATCCTTATTACTGGCGTTACCGGCTCAGGCAAAAACTCTGCATTAGAAATTATTTTAGCTAATCTTATGGCAAATCATTCAAAAGATAAAGTCCAATTTTTCCTAACTCAATTAATGAAAAAGGAATTAATTTATTTTAAAAGATATGAAAATGTAGTAGGCATGGCTTTTAATTTAAACGAGGCCGTAACTATGTTTGAAGAGATAGAAAAGATTATAAATGAAAGAGTAAATTTGATATTTAATTATGCTGAAAAGGGTATAAAAAATATAGACCAGTATAATGAAAAATTTAAGGATAAACAATTAAGCTATGTCTATGTCGTTATTGATGAATATGCCTTTTACATGCCAGAAAAGGCCGACAGCAAAGAGGAAAAGCTGCAAAAAGCCTATTGTTTAAGTGTCATTAAAAAAATACTTTTAGATGGAAGAGCCTTAGGCGTATTTGGAGTTATATTGATACAAAGGCCAGATAGTGAATCAATTAATTCTACTTTTAAAGCTCAGGTAACAAATATTTTATGTTTCCGTCAATCTAATGAAATATCTTCAAGGATTGCAATAGAAACTGATGAGGCGACTAAACTTGAAACAAGGGAAGCTATCTTAAAGACGAACAAATATGAGAGAATAAAGACGCCTTTTATTAGTGATGAAATAATAAGAACTGCATTAAAGCATAGAGAAAAGAAAAAGGGAAACATTGTTAAATCAAATATGGCCATACTTGAGAATTTTGAAATTCGAGAGATTACTAAAGAAGAATACGAGGACTTTGTAAGGAGAGTAAAAAGGGGGAAGCAAAAATTTGATAATTTTGATGGATTAATCAAGAGGGGGAAGGGGAGAGCAAGGAATGATAGACGATTTAATTTTTAAATACAAAATGCTTAATGATAAACAAAAACAAAGGTTTAAAAATGCAGCTACGTTTTTATTAATTGCATTAAGTTTTTTAATTCATAATCACGTTTATGCTGGAGACAGAGAAGAGTTGATTAAACACTTGAAAAAGTTAAAATATCCTGACCATGCTATTAAAAGGATTTTAAATACTTTTAGCGATGAGGAAATCAAATCAATGGTTAAATATATCAAAGAACAAAATTTGCCCGTAGTTCCACTGCATGATATTTTAAACTTCTCAATACCTATCAAAGAGTGGATTAGACATGAAATAAGAAATATTATCGAAGGTTATAGGGATTTTTATATTTGGGTTAGGGGGTTATGGGTATGATAACAGAAAAGGACTTGCAAATACTTGAATTTGTTTGGCAATACGGGAGTATTACCATTAATCAGGCATATCAAATGTTTTTTTCTAATGCTGCATTTGGAAGGGACATGGCAAGGAAAAGGCTTAAGAAATTGAATGATATAGGGCTATTAAATAAAACTATATTGGCCCAAGGCCTTACTAATGAATTGATATATTACAAAGAAAGACCTGTTAGTCCTCACAAGCTAATACTTTTAAACCTATATGCTGCACTTAAATTTTATGGAGCAAAGATTAATGAGTTTAAGATGGAATACAAAGTAGGTAATGTTAGACCAGACGCTTTTATATCGTTTGATTACAAAGATTATACGATAATAGCATTTGTCGAAGTGGTATTGACTCATCAAGTTAACTATAAAGCCTATGAGGAGCTTAAAAATACTGGCCAATTACAAAATGAATTAGGGACGTTTCCCTTATTAGTGGTAATAGCTAATAATCCAGAGCATTACACAGGGAAAAATCTAAAAGTAAAATACTTGGATTATAAATTAAAAAATATTCACCAAGAGTTATTACCATGATGGAATCCTAAAAGTATAACCTAAGCTGAATACGGTATTTGATATGGTAGGGATTACTATTGCACAGTATAAAGCAAATAGCCTAAAAGACTTAATAATTCTAATCTGCGATTAAGTATTATGTAGAGAATAATATTAAATATTAGGCATATAAAATAGGAGCCGATTGGCTCCTTGTTTGTTGCCAATGACAACATAATGACAACGCACGAAATAAAATTATATAATACGAAATGATACGTAACGATATATTGAAAGTGCCATAAGCCTTGAAAAATCTCACTTTTTTACACAAAAAAATATTAGATGATACAATATAACACATATATAATGTGGTTCGGGACCATAAGGTCGCAGGTTCGAGTCCTGTCGCCCCGACCAAAATGGCCTGTGGCTTTATAGCTTACAGGTCTTTTTTACTTTCACTTATTAAGAATTTTATTTACTTAAATGACTAAAAATTTTTATATATTGGTAGGAAATAAACACATTATGGAGAATAAATTTAGTAAGAGATAAAAAATGTGAGGTGGCGATATGGATAATCATAAAAGAACAGCAATTATAACGGGTGGAGGTCAAGGAATAGGAAAGGGAATAGCTAAAAGACTATTAAAAGAAAATTATAACGTCATAATTGCAGAAATAGATAAAGAGGCAGGAGAAGAAACGGAAAGGGAATTGAGCTCATTAGGCAACATTAAATTTATTCACTGCGATGTATCGAAGGAGGATGATGTTAAAAAACTTATTAAAGAAACGGTAAAAAATTTCGGTGGAATTGACGTTTTAATAAACAACGCTGCAATTTCAATAAATAAGTCTATAACAGAACTTAGCCTTGATGAGTGGAACAGGGTAATTGGAGTAAACTTAACTGGTGCATTTTTGTGTTCAAAATACTGTGCACCCTACATAAAAGAAAGAAAAGGTTCCATAATAAACATAGCTTCAACAAGGGCCTTCATGTCGGAATCGAATACCGAGGCCTATTCAGCATCAAAGGGGGGAGTATTTGCCCTAACCCATGCCCTGGCCATAAGCCTTGGACCGGATGTAAGGGTAAACTGCATAAGTCCAGGATGGATTGAAGTTAGTCACCTTAAGAAGCAAAGCCAACGATATATTGCAAATTTAACGGAAATGGACCATAAGCAACACCCAGCAGGAAGAGTTGGCAACGAGGATGATATAGCATCGCTAGTTTTATTTTTAATCGATCCACAAAATTCCTTCATAACAGGTGCAAATTTCATAGTTGATGGAGGCATGACAAGGAAAATGATTTATGTTTAAAAATAAATAATTCATAGAAAGAAGGTCTTATTATGACAAAAGGTGCTGTTGTTTATTTTTCCCTTGATGGAAATACTGAGTTTGTGGCAAATAAGATTACTGAAAGGACAGGATTTGAAATTATAAAGATAAAGCCCTTAAAAGAGTTCAAGTATAAAGGATTTTGGAAGTTCTTTTATGGTGGCAAGATGTCCCTTTTTGGTGAAAGGCCGGAGGTTGAGAGGGTGCCTAATTGGGAGCTTTACGATACTATATTTTTAGGGACTCCAATTTGGGCAGGAAGACCTTGTCCATATGTCCTATCTTTTATTGAAAATCATCCTTTTAATGAGAAGAAGATATACCTATTTTCAACCTTTGCAGCGGACGAGAAAAAGGCTTATGAATATTTCACTAAAAAAATGAATTTGATTATTTCTGATGAAATTGGCTTTAAGGATTCTTTTATAAAAAATAAAATAGAAGTTGAAAAAAGAATAGAGAATTGGCTCAAGGGGCTCATATGAGCCCCTTGTTTATTGCACCCCAAAGATAAAGGGATAATATAGTTCTGTAGGGTTTAATGTAAAGCTATAATTATTTTATCATAATTTCTACTTTTATTTGACAATACTAATATCAAATATTATAATTTTATATAAATATTAAAAGACTATGATGGGAAGAGTAGATATGGGAAGTAGTCATAGCGAGTCGGTGGCGGTGGAAGACCGATACGAAGCCCATATTGAAGAACATCCCGGAGTTTCTTACCGAAATCGATAGAGAGTAGGCTAAGACGTGGCTGGAACGTTAAATCCAGGGGGTATGTTAGTACCTTCAAAGAGGCCATTTTGGCAATTTGGGTGGCACCGCGGAAGTTAAGCCTTTCGTCCCATTTAGGGATGAAGGGCTTTTTAATTTGGAAAAATATACAGGAAAGGGAGGATAAACATGTTTGAGGTTGAAGTAAAGGAACTTTATAGACATCAAGAAAAGTATCTAAATCAAGAGGTTAAAGTTAGCGGCTGGATAAGAACAGTTAGAAGTTCTAAAAGTTTTGGATTTATTGAGCTTAATGACGGAACCTTCTTTAAAAATCTTCAAATTGTATTTGACGAAAAACTAGATAATTTTAAGGAAATTGAAAAGCTTCCCATTAGTTCATCAATAACTGTGGAAGGTAAGTTGGTTGAAACACCCGGTGCAAAGCAGCCCTTTGAAGTTCATGCGGATAGGATAATAGTTGAAGGATATTCCCATTCTGATTATCCGCTACAAAAGAAAAAGCATTCCTTTGAATACCTAAGGACTATAGCCCACCTAAGACCAAGGAGCAATACCTTTTCAGCAGTATTTAGGGTAAGGTCAGTTGCAGCCTATGCTATTCATAAGTTCTTCCAAGAAAGAGGCTTTGTTTATGTTCATACTCCAATAATAACAGGAAGCGACTGCGAAGGTGCGGGACAAATGTTTAGAGTAACTACCCTTGATCTTAATAATCTTCCAAGAAAGGAAGATGGTTCGATTGATTTTTCTGAAGACTTTTTTGGCAAGGAAACAAATCTTACAGTTTCAGGACAATTAGAAGCAGAAGTTTATGCCCTTGCCTTTAAAAAGGTTTATACTTTTGGACCAACCTTTAGAGCAGAAAATTCAAATACACCAAGACATGCATCGGAGTTTTGGATGATTGAGCCAGAGATCGCCTTTGCTGATCTTAACGATTACATGGACCTTGCAGAGGATATGGTTAAATATATAATCAGCTATGTTCTTGAAAATTGCCCAGAGGAGATGGAGTTTTTCAATAATTTCATTGACAATACATTATTTGAAAGATTAAATAATGTTGTTAATTCAGAATTTGCAAGAATAACATACACAGAAGCAATAGAGCTTTTGAAAAAATCAGGAGAGAACTTCCAATTCCCAGTTGAATGGGGATGCGACCTACAAACAGAACATGAAAGATATATCACAGAAAAAATATTTAAAAAGCCAGTATTTGTAACTAATTATCCAAAGGATATAAAGGCCTTCTATATGAGATTGAATGATGATGGAAAGACTGTTGCAGCTGCAGACCTTTTGGTTCCTGGAGTTGGAGAGATAATCGGAGGAAGCCAAAGGGAAGAAAGATACGATGTGCTTTTAAATAGAATAAGAGAGCTTGGAATGAAAGAGGAGGACTACTGGTGGTATCTAGAACTTAGAAAATACGGTGGAACAAAGCACGCAGGATATGGCCTTGGTTTTGAAAGAATGATAATGTATCTAACAGGGATGAGCAACATAAGGGACGTTATCCCATTCCCAAGAACTCCAAGAAATGCAGAATTCTAAAGTGACAGGCACTTGACATTTTGACTTTTTGACATTACTATAATTTACCAACACCTTTTTAGATGAAAAGTCTAAAAAGGTGTTTTTTATTTATATAATATACTTGAAAATAATGGTAAAAGGACTTAAAATATTATTAAAAGACGTGCACAAATTGTGCACCAATGGAGGGGTTGGGATGAAAAGATTTGCCTTTATTATTCATCCAATTGAATATACTGATGTTAGCAGAAAATTTAAGTTTCTAAAAAATCTTTCAGAAAAAAATGTTGAGAGGATAATAAAACTTTTACCTCCTATAAAAATATCTAAAATAACAGGGATAAAAAGTGAGCTTTCAGAAACTGAAGGTTATTTTATTGCAGTTCCTTTAACATCAAATCAGATGTTATCCTTACCTGAAGACTATGTTTTAAAAAGAATAATAAGGGCGGCAAAGATGGCAGAAAAATTGGATGTTGACATTGTAGGCCTTGGGGCTTTAACATCGGTTGTTGGGGATGCAGGAATAACAATCGCTGAAAACGTAAACATCGCGGTAACATCTGGAAATAGTTTAACCGTTGCAACAGCTGTTGAAGCAACCAAAAAGGCAGTTGATATTATGGGTAAATACTTAGATGAATGCAATGTTGCTGTAGTAGGTGCAACAGGATCCATTGGAAAGGTTTGTGCAGAACTTTTATTGCCGGAGGCAAAAAATATGTTCCTTGTTGCAAGGAATATGGAAAGGTTAAAGGAATTTGCAAATAAATTAGAAGGAAATTACAACAAAAAAGTGTATATAACTTCGGATATAAAGGAAGCCCTGCAAAATGCAGACGTTGTTATAACCGTATCAAGTTCTAAAGATGCCATTATCGAGGCAGAATATTTAAAAAAGGGAGCAATAGTTTGCGATGTTGCAAGGCCAAGGGATGTTTCAAAGGATGTAGCAAAGAAAAGGCAGGATGTATTAATAATAGAGGGTGGAGTTGTTGAAATCCCTGGAGATGTAAACTTTAATTTTAACTTTGGTTTTCCACCTAAAACAGGATATGCCTGCATGGCTGAAACCATGCTTCTTGCTTTAGAAGGCAGGATTGAAAACTATTCCTTAGGAAGGGATTTGAGCCTTGAAAGGGTTAAAGAGATACATAATCTTGCTAAAAAACATGGATTTAAACTTGCTGGATTTAGAAGTTTTGAAAGGCCTGTTACAAAGGAAGACATCGAAAGGGTAAAAAGATTAGCTTTTTCCAAAGCATAAGCCCTGCATTATACAGGGCTTACTTTTTTAAAAACATTTCACCGATTTTATAAACATCTCCGGCACCCATTGTTATTAAGAGGTCTCCTTCTTTTAGTTCGCCTTCTAAATAGCTTAATATTTCATCAAAATCCTTGATGTATATAGAGTCAACGCCGTGCTTAACAACTGCATCCGAGAGCATTTTAGAATTTACAAGTCCGGTATCCTTTTCCCTTGCGGCATATATATCGGTAAGAATAAGTTTGTCAACTCCTAAAAAGGCAGTTGAAAATTCATCGAATAGAGTATATGTTCTTGTATATGTGTGGGGCTGAAATACGCAATATATTCTTTTATGAGGATAGTTTTTAGCAGCTTTAATTGTAGCCTTTATTTCGGCAGGATGATGGGCATAGTCGTCTATCACAACTACTCCATTCTTTTCACCTTTTTTCTCAAACCTTCTGTGGGTTCCCTTAAATTCTAAAAGGCTATTTTTAATTGTTTCAACATCAATTCCTAAAAAGTGCCCACAGGCGATAGTAGCTAGAGCGTTTAATACGTTATGTTCACCAGGAATAGACAACTTAAAATCGCCATATGGTTTATCGTTTAGATTAACTTTAAAGGAGGCGCATCCCTTTTCGTCATACTTTATATCTATTGCCTTAAAATCTCCCCTGTTTATCCCGTAGGTTAATTTATTGCATTCTAAGTCTTTAAAAATTTCTATGACGTTTTCATCTTCAGCATATCCAACAACAAGACCATCCTTAGGAATAAGTTTACCAAATTTTAAAAAGGCCTCTTTTATATGATTGATATCCTTATAATAATCTAAATGGTCTGCATCTATGTTTAAAATTACACCAATAAAAGGATAGAATTTTAAAAAGCTTTCTTTATATTCACAGGCTTCTGTAACAAAGTATGGACTTTTACCTACCCTAACATTTCCACCTAATATATCAACCTCTCCACCTATCATTAAAGTAGGATCAAGATTAGCCCTAAATAGCATCAATGAAACTAAAGAGGTTGTTGTGGTTTTACCATGAGTTCCAGCAATTGCCACACCTTTTTTGTATCTTTTCATTATTTGTCCCAAAAATTCGGCTCTATCGTAAATGATCAAGTTCCTACTTCTTGCCTCCATAAGTTCAGGATTATCATCCTTTACAGCTGCAGTATAAACGACAATATCTGCATCTTCAATATTTTTAGTATCGTGTCCAATAAATATTTTTGCACCCATTGCTTGTAACTTATCAGTAAGGTGGGATTTAGCCCTATCAGAACCAGAAACCTTGTAGCCGTATTCTAAAAGTATTTCAGCAAGGGCACTCATGCTTATTCCACCAATTCCAATAAAATGAACTTTTTTATCAAAATCCCTTTCAAGATCAAACATCCTATCACTCCTAAACAAAATTTACATAACATTATTTTATATTTTAAATTATAATATATCAATAAAATATTGGTAATCGTTGAAAATCAGACTCGTTTTTTTTACAATTAGATTAGATAGTTTAGAATTTGCCATTATAAAATATGTATAAAAATAAAAAATTATGATAAAAATATTTAAGTGAATAGGATGTGGGAAAAATGGAAAGACTAAACAGGAAGGAAAGGGTAGCGGCTATACTTAAAATATTATCAGACAATCCTAACAAAGTAATAAGTTTAAGTTTTTTTCAAGAAAACTTTAATATGGCTCGATCAACTTTAAGTGAAGATGTTACTATACTTAAAAAAGTTGTTGAGGATATTGGAGTTGGAAGCGTTGAAACTGTGGCTGGGCCAACAGGTGGAGTAAGGTTTGTGCCTTCTTTAAGGGAAGAGGATAAACAAAGCTTTTTAAAAGAGCTTTGTGAAAGTTTAAAGAATAAAGACAGAATTATGCCTGGGGGTTTTTTATATACGAACGATTTAATTTTTTCTCCGGATATTACAAATAAATTAGGCATTATTTTTGCAAGTTACTTTAGGGATAAAGAACCCGATTATGTTCTTACCGTAGAAACCAAGGGTATTCCAATAGCCATGATGACTGCAAGATACTTGAATGTTCCTTTAGTTATAGTAAGAAGGGAAAACAAGGGGGCAGAAGGCCCTACTGTAAGCATAAATTATGTTTCAGGTTCAAAAAGGCAAATTCAAACCATGAGCCTTCCTAAAAGGGCAGTAAAAAAGGGAAGTAGAGTAGTATTCATAGACGATTTTATGAGGGCCGGGGGGACAGCAAAGGGAATAATAAAATTAATGGAGGAGTTTGAGTCTAAAGTTGTCGGAGTTGGAGTATTTATAGAGGCTAAGACTGAAAAGAAGTTAGTTCAAGATTACATATCTTTACTTATACTGAATAATGTCGATGAAGAAAGGGAAATAATTGATGTAAAACTTAAAAACAATTAATTCTCCAATTTAACTTGGAGAATTAATATAAAAATTTTTCGAAATATTCACAATTTTAAGCAGGAATTTGAAAAAAAATGAAGAATATATTAATTAAGCAACATGGAAGGTGGTGAATTTTATGCAAATTACCGATGTTAGAGTAAGAAAGGTTATGAACGAAGGGAAGATGAAGGCTATTGTATCAGTTACCTTTGACAACGAATTTGTGGTTCATGACATCAAAGTAATAGATGGACAAAATGGATTATTCATAGCAATGCCATCGAGAAAAACACCAGATGGTGAGTTTAAGGACATTGCTCATCCAATAAACACACAAACAAGAGAAAAGCTTCAAGCAGCCATCCTTGCAGAATATGAAAAGGTAAAGAACATGCCAGAAGAAAATGAATAATCATAAAAAGGAAGTGAAATACTTCCTTTTTATTTTTTTGTTAATTTAATTGCAATAATTTTGTTAATACAATATAATATATAGGGTAGAAAAATATCGAATTGAGGTGCAGAATATGAATAAGTGTTATGGTATTATATTAGCCGCTGGCGAAGGAAAAAGGATGAAATCCAATCTTCCTAAAGTTTTACATAAGGTTTGCGGCAAATCCATGATAGAGCATGTTATTCATGCACTTGATTCTGTTGTCGAAGACTTTACTATTGTTGTTGGACATGGTGCCGATAAGGTTAAAGGATACCTTGGTGATAGATTTAGTTATTCATATCAGGATAAGCAACTTGGGACAGGTCATGCGGTAATGTGTGCAAGTGAATTTTTAAAAGGTAAAAAAGGGACAGTAATTATTCTTGCAGGAGACACTCCACTTATTACATCTAAAACCATATCAGAGGTTTTCCAGTATCATATTGAAAAGGGATATTCTGCGACTGTTATAACAGGTGTTGTTGATAATCCAAAGGGGTATGGAAGGATTGTAAGGGATTTTGAAGGCAACCTTGAAAGAATAGTTGAAGATAAAGATGCAAATGAATTTGAAAGGCAGATTAAAGAAGTAAATTCCGGGGCATACTGTTTTGATATAGAATCCCTTTTAGATTCCCTTAAGAGATTGAATAATAACAACGCACAGGGCGAATATTATCTAACAGATGTAATAGAGATATTAAAGTCAGATGGCAAAAAAGTTGGTGCCTATGTAACTGATTTTGAAGAATTTACAGGTGTTAATTCAAGGGCGCAGCTTTATGAGGCAAGCGTTATAATGAGAAAAAGGATTATAAATAAATTCATGGATGAAGGAGTAACCTTCATAGATCCAAATAATACTTATGTAGATTCGGATGTTCAAATAGGAAGGGATACAATAATTTATCCAGGAACAATACTCGAAGGGAAAACAGTAATCGGTGAAAACTGTATAATAGGCCCCAACACAAGGCTTGTGGATGTTGAGGTTGAGGATGATGTAACGATTCAAAACTCAGTTGTTTTAGAAAGTAAAATAATGCAAGGGGCTAATGTTGGACCATTTGCTTATTTAAGACCTGAAAGTATCATTGGTAGAGATGTAAAAATAGGAGATTTTGTTGAAATTAAAAAATCAACAATTGGAGATGGAACAAAGGTTTCACATCTTACTTATATTGGTGATGCTGAGGTTGGAAGAGGATGCAATTTTGGATGTGGAACTGTTGTTGTAAACTATGATGGAACAAAGAAACATAAAACAATAGTTAAAGATAAGGCCTTTATAGGCTGTAATACAAATCTTGTTGCTCCAGTTACAGTTGGGGAGGGTGCTTATATTGCCGCAGGTTCTACAATAACTCAAGACGTTCCTGATGGATCACTTGCAATTGCAAGGGAAAAGCAGGTTAATAAAGAAGGATGGGTGCAAAAAAGAGGAATTTGGAAAAAATAGCTTAGGAGGAGTTAAAGATGTTTGGACATGGTAAGCACATCAAAATATTTACAGGGAATGCTCATCCAGAGCTTGCGAAGGAAATAGCTGATATCGTAGGTGTTCCGATGGGAAATGCTGTTGTTGGAAGATTCAGCGATGGCGAAATTTCTGTAGATATCAATGAAACTGTCAGAGGTGCAGATGTTTTTGTGGTTCAATCCACATGTGCACCTGTTAATGACAATTTAATGGAACTTCTTATAATGATTGATGCCCTCAAGAGAGCTTCTGCAGGTCGGATTACGGCTGTTATACCATATTATGGTTATGCAAGACAGGACAGAAAAGCAAAGGCAAGGGATCCAATTACAGCGAAACTTGTTGCAGATATTTTAACAGCTGCTGGGGCTAATAGGGTTTTAACAATGGACCTTCATGCTGCACAGATTCAGGGATATTTTAATATTCCTGTTGATCACCTTCTTGGAGTTCCAATCCTTGCAAAATACTATCAAGAAAAGAATTTTAATGAAGATGAAGTGGTAGTTGTATCACCTGACCTTGGTAGCGTTACAAGGGCAAGAAAATTTGCAGATAGGCTTCACGCACCAATTGCTATAATTGATAAAAGAAGACCAAAGGCAAACGTTTCAGAAATAATGAATGTCATCGGAGATGTTAAGGACAAATATGTTATTTTAGTAGATGATATGATAGACACTGCAGGAACTATTACTAATGCAGCAAATGCCCTAAAGGATATGGGGGCAAAGGAAGTATTTGCATGCTGCACCCATGCGGTATTATCTGGCCCAGCTGTTGAAAGAATTGAAAAATCAGCAATTAAAGAACTTGTAGTATTAAACACAATTCCTCTTCCACCAGAAAAACATCTTGATAAGATAAAAGTTTTATCTGTTGCACCTATTTTTGCAGAGGCAATAAAGAGAATATATGAAGACCTTTCCGTAAGCAGAATATTTGAGTGATAGGCCGGTTTAATCCGGCTTATTTTTTTAGCATAGTGTAAAATTATTGTAGGACGAAAAAGGACAAAAAATTTAAAAGAGACAACCCCTGTGGTAAAATAAAAAGTGGAAAAAACACAAATCAATAAGGGGGTGTCTCTTTTGAATAATATTATACAACATGATATTATACAACAACATTTAATAAATTTCACTACTAAATTAATAAAAAATGTAGAAGAAATGCTGTCAAAAGAATGGGATTTTACAAAACTTGTTGAGGTAGTTAAAGA
>NZ_JAUONW010000032.1:0-14008 GCF_030546345.1 Caloramator sp. CAR-1 | reverse complement strand
TCAGTAATTTGAGCAAATTTCTCACATTTCATAACGATGAAGGCTCTAAAGAGAGCATGGCGAGAATAACCGGTAGGACCGTATTTAGAGGGGAGCCTATCAGGTAAAGGAGATAAATCAAGATTTTCAAATAGTTTTGTATAGAAATTAATAAGTTTTTGAGAAGTAAAGAGTTCAATAATGTTAAAAATTTCTTGACGTTGATACATAGAGATTTCCTCCTTTTTGTTGCTAAGTTTATGTTGATATATAAATATAATTCGGCAAAAATGGAGGAAATCCTATGAAATATATTTGAGTGATAAAAAAAATTTAGTCCTAACGGGCTAGTAGTTTCAAGGTCTTTAAATTATGCTCAAGGCTATTATGAAAAGATAATGGAGGTGAAAAAATGAAGATAAGAAAGGTTGAGTGTAGGCAATTTGCTGGTTTGAAGGATAAAAAGATTGAATTTACTGATGGATTAAATGTCCTTTATGGAAAAAATGAGGCAGGGAAGAGTACAATGATTGAAGCCATTGCAAATACAATATTTAAAGAAGCTAAAATAGGAGGTAGAACTAGGGAAGACCAAGAATTTAAAATAAGATTTTTCCCATATCCTAATGGAGATTTTGCAGAAGCTTATTTAGAGATAGAAGAAGGGAAAGAAGTTTTTAAAATTAGCAAAAAGTGGTCTAATAAAAAACCAGAATGCTACTTAGAGAAAAATGGAATTATAATACAAGATGAAAAAAGTATTAAGGATTTTTTGCTTCAAATATTTAATCGTGGTGAAGCTACATATAACATATTAGTTTTTCAAAAACAGAAGGATTTTAAAGAATCTATAAAAAATATACAAAATGATAAAAATTTAAGAAATTCTATATTTGAATTTGTAAGCAGATCAGTATTAGAGCTCGATGGGGTTTCTATAGAAGATCTAAAAGCTAATATAGAAAGTGAAATTAAAGAATTAACAAATAATTGGGATATGGATAGGGAAGCACCATTAAATAATAGAGGGATAAACAATCCATACATTAAAAATGTTGGCTTAATTCTAGAGAACTACTATAAAAAAGAAAGGGCAAAGATAGAATTAGAGGAAGTTATAAAGAGGGAGGATGATAGGGATGAGATTTTAAAGAAGTTGAAAGAAATAGAAAAAGAATATAGTTTAGTTAAAAAGGAATTGGATGAGATAAAAACTTTTGAAAAGGATGCCCTTGTTAGGTTAGAAATTGAACTTAAGAAAATAAAGCTAGAAGATGAATATAGTCAATTAAGCCATGTGCAGAACAATTGGCCAATATATAATACAAAATTAGATAATATGAATATAGAGTTAACCAATATAGAACAAAAAATGCAAAAGTTGATCAAAGATGAAGAAGAATATACAAAGATAAAAGAAAAAGAAGAGATTGAAAAGAAGCTCAAAAAGGTAAATGAAATTATTGAGCAAATAGAGAAATTAAAGGAAATATTGAATTCTTTGAAGGAAATATCAGAACAGGATGTTAGGGATCTTGAAAAGATTAAAAGAGATATAGATAGGCTAGAAAATCATATTAATTTAGGTGAATTTACAATAATTATAAGCACAAAAAATGGAAAACCTGTATATCTAACAAAGGACTTGGAAGAAAAGAACAAAGTTGAAGGGCCAATTCAGGTTAATGCAAAGGGATATGCAAAGATTGAAACGGATGATTTTGATTTTGAGATTAAGTTAAAAGATTTTGAAATAGAAAAGATAAGAGAAGAATATGTAAGATTGAAAAATGAATTTAATAGTCTTTTAGAACAATTTTTAGTTAAGGATATAGACGAAGCAACAGAGATTGCATTAAAAAGAAGGTATTTAGTTGAGGAGATAACAAATAAAGATAAGGAAATAAAGATTATTCTAGGAGATGATAAGATTGAAGAATTAGAAAAAAAATTAAGGGAATTTGGTAATGTGAATATAACAAGGGGAATTGATGAGATAAAAAAGGAGAAGAATGAATTAGAAGAAAAGAAAGTAGCTATACTTGCAGAAATTAAAAACATCAAGTTAATAATAGATGAGTGGGAGAAAATGTATCAATGCCCTGAAGCATTATTAAATAAAATAGTAGATGTTATGTCAGATATAAAAATGTTAAATAAGGAACTCAGTAATTTAAAGCCTCTTCCTGAAAGGTTTACTTCAGTAATAGCTTTTAATAAGTATTTAAATGAAATGAAGGATATGGAACAAAGATTATTTAGTGAAAGAAGCAAACTTCAACAGCAGTATTATAGCATAGAATTGGATCTGCAAAACAAAAAATCAAGTAAGGACCTTGAAGAAGAAATAAGAGTATATGAGGATTATTATAGAAGTTATTTAAAGAAAGCAAAAAATTTACTTAAATTAAAGAACTTAATATATGAAACATTAGATGAAATAAACAATAATACCTTTAGTCCAATTATTAAGAGTTTTAATGAATATTTAGGATATATAACAAATAATAAATATGTGGTTAAAGAGTTTAGTGAAACATTAGGTTTCGAAATTGGGAATGATACATCAAAACTTTCATTAGAATTGTTGTCAAATGGAACTTATGATACTGTTGCTCTTGCGCTAAAGTTTGCACTCATTGATAATATGTTTGATAATGAAATCTTTATAGTTTTAGATGACTGTTTAGTTGATTTAGACGAAGAGAGAAGACAAAAGGCTATTGAGCTTATAAAGAAGTTTGCAGAAAAGCATCAGGTTATTTTTACAACTTGTAATAAAGATACTGCAAAGTTGCTTGGTGGTAATTTGATAGAGATGTAATGAAAAGGCAGTAAAAAATTTAATCTTATTTAGTTTAATCTTTATGTTAATTGTGGGCAGGTATTTATGTACCTGTCCTTATAAGCTATTTAAGGACGGTGGTTTTATGAGAATTTTGTTTTGTAGAGTAACATGGATGGAAAAATATATCGGAAGAGAATTTGAAGAAGATGAAATGCCTTACACAGGTGGAAAATACATGAGTAAAGATAACATAGGTGGTGAAGAGTGGAATTTTCTTGATGTGGATGGGTATTGTTATGGTTTTGTAGATACAAAATTTAATAAGGGAAGGAAAAATGCTTTGCATATAGAAAGAATTGATGAAAGCTTTAAGAATTTAAGTGAAATAAATAATGTATTAGTGGTTTGGGTTTCAAAGAATAAATATGGGAAACAAAAAATTATAGGATGGTACAAAAATGCAACTGTATATAGGGAATATCAACTTAATCCTATAAGATATTATGGCTTTAATTATGATTATAATATTGTTGCTAAAGCAGAAGATTGCACTTTACTTCCTATAGAGGAAAGAACATTTGAGGTTCCTGTTGCTATGAATAAAAAAGTAAAAGATTTTGGATTTGGACAAGCGAATGTTTGGTATGCAAACGAAAAAAGTGCAAAAAAATTTATAGATAGTGTTTTGGAATATATAGAAAATTATAAAGGGAAAAGAATAAATAAAGTATATACAGAAGAATTGGAAGATATGGTTGAAATTGATGAAACGAAGATTGATGATATTCTTGATGAAATAGATAGTTTAATTTATGATGATAAGGATCTAAAAAAGCAAGAAGATTATTTAAAATGTTTAAAAGTCTGTAATTCAGTTCTTAAAATAGATCCTAAAAACGAGCGTGCGTTTTTATATAAATTATATAGTTTAATGTCATTATATAAAATTAAAAAAGCTATTAAAGAATGTGAAAATAATTTAAGTTTATTTCAGGATATTAGGTTTGAAATAGAAAATATTTTAGGGGTATTGGACTTTTTAAATGATAATATCGATAAAGCTATTAAAAATCTTAAAAATTTGGCAAATGAATACAAAAGGAGTGAAATTTATTTAAACTTAGCAAATATTTATGAATATCTAAAAGATTATGATAAAGCTAAAATTTGGTATGAGAAGATTTTAGAAATAGATGATAAAAATATTGAAGCATATTTTAGAATGGCTTCGCTCGAATATGAAGTGAAAGGTAATTATAAGAAGGCATTACACTATATAGATAAAATCGTTGAAATAGAAAATCAAAATGTACATGCATTATATATTAAAGCTTGGATTTTAAATGATTTAGGCAAAAAAGAAGAAGCATTAAAAATAATTAATCAAGCATTAGAAATTGATAGTAATAATACATATTTTGAAGAATTAAAAAAGAATATAGAAGTTCAATAATATGAAAATAAAATTTATCTTTAGCTTGATTATTGCTGCAAATGTTATTACTATGATTTGAATTAATATTTATATTGCCAACAAAAATATTTTTATGAAAATACTCTTTCTCTAATGTATTCAAAAGAGAATTAACGTATATCAACATGATTAAACATAGTGTGATATTATTGTAGGTCGAAAAGAACAAAAATTAAAATATATAGTAGGGGACGGATAAAGGAAGGAATAGAGTAAATTCCAATAGATACATAGGGGAGGATATAGGAAGGAATAAATGAAGAGGATAATAAGAGCTATGCATTATCGACGAGATTAAGTAGTAGGCCATCAGGATGAAGCAAGGAAGGATTTAAGATAATGGCAAAGCTAAGGGTATTTGCAGGAATTGAGGTAATTTAAGGTGAAGAAGGGTATATAAGTAAAATGATAGAGCATTTGAGCTAAGCAAGAAGAAGATAAAAGAAACCATGAAAAGAATGAGTATTCATTCTTTTATAAAATATTCACCAAAATGGGAATATACTTTAGAATTGCAAAAAATAACTTTTTATGGGGTGGTATTTTGATAAAGGAAGCTGTTAACACGATAAAAAAGGGCAAAAAGGTTATATATGTTGCCCCTTCAAAAGAACTATTAGACTATGTTAGGGATGAAATAATCAAAGAAGTTGGTGCATTATATAACGTAGAAGTTATAACATTAGACGATCTTGCAAGAGGAATAGCAAAGGAACAATTAAAAACAAAAAGGTTAATAGATATCGATGCAAAAATAATCATAATCAAAAATGCAGTTGAAAAATTAAGCAATACTTTAGGTTTTAGATGCTTTAAGGACGTCATCAATAAGGATGGCTTTATTAGAAGCGTTGCAAATATGATAAAACTATTAAAAAGAGAAAACATATTTCCTAATGATTTAAAGGAGAAAATAAATTTAATAGAGGATGAGTTATTGAGGTTTAAAATAGAGGATATATACAACATTTTTGATAAATATCAGGAGGGACTAGAAAAATCAAATCTTGTTGATATGGAGGATATTACCAAAATGGCAATTAAAAATTGCTATGACAACCCTTACTTCAAAGACGTCGCTACTTTTATTCTCGATGGCTTTGTTCAAATTAATAGGTTGGAGGGGGAACTGATTAGGAAAATTTCTAAGACATATCCTTACATAGACTACATATATCATCTTCCTTTAAATATTCCCTTTGTTAAGGAATTTGCAAAAAAGGAAATAATATATTTACTTTCAGATACGAAATTTAGGTATATAGACGAAGATTATATAAGGGAAACTTACTTTAAAGATCTCGCCTCCTATTTATTTACTTATGAAGATGTTAAATTAGATTATAAAAATATAACTATATTTGACGCATCGTGTATTGAAGATGAGGTAAGGCAGGTTGCAGCTAATATTAAAGAAATAGTATTATATGGAGAAAAACTCGATAATATAGCAATAGTAACAAACGATTTAGAAGAATACAAAGAATATATACTCGACGTATTTGAGGAATATGAAATCCCCATTGAACTTAATAGGACCCAAAGCCTTTCAAAGGTTCCAATCATTAAAACCATTTTTAGTTTTTTAAAGCTCTATGAGAACTTAGGAAAAACATATCTCGAAACCTATTTAAGTAGTCCATATATAAAAATTCAAGATAGGGAACTGCTTCTTTGGGCTTTAAAAACCTTTTATAGGGAAAATGACCTAGAATATCTAAAGGTTTTAAAAAATGAGTATTCTGATAAACTTTATTGCTTTATAGAGAATATTCAAAATCAGCTAAGTGGCTTTAAAAAGGAAGCAACATTTATGGAATATAAAAATAAGCTGCTTAAATTTATAGATCAAAATAAAATAAGAGAAAATATTATTTATCAATACAAAAATGGGAAAATATCCAATGATATTTTAATAAGGGATTTAAAGGCCTTTTTAGGGTTTATAGATGAGCTTAATAGATTAGAAGAAATTTATTCTCTAGTGGAGGGGAAAATAAGTTTTGAAGAATTTTTGACAATATTAGAGGAAGCCTTAAAGGATACAAAGGTTACGATAAAAAAGAAAAATATATCCGGAGTAAAGGTTTTAACGCCTGATGTTTTAAGAGGGACAAGTTATTCGGCTGTATTTATAATAGGACTAAATGAAGGTATATTCCCGAGGTTATCCTTATCTTCTAATCTATTTACCTACGAAGAAAAGGAATATTTAGAGGGAAAGGGCATAAGGTTAGGAAATATTTCCTTTGAAATGAACAGAAATAAAATAAATTTTATTATGAGTATGGCAAGCTCAACGAATAAGCTTTATCTAAGCTTTAGAACATCAGGTGAGGATGGAGAATATTTATCAAAGTCTCAATTTTTAGACGAAGTTATATTTGTTTTGGGAGCAAGGGATGAACTAAAGAATAAAAGAAAAAGGAGCATGAGGGATAGATTTGAATTTGAAAATTTATATAGTAAAAAAGAAGCAATAAATAGAGCTATTTTAAAGGAAGACAAGGAAATAGAAAGCTTAGTAAGTGGACATAAAGATAAATTTGAATATATTCGCCACGGAATAAATGTTGAACAACTGAGAAATGCACCTCAATACAATAACTATGATGGACTTTTAAATATGGAAGCGGCAGATGAGCTTATAAATAAGGATAAATTTTCTACAAGCAAAATAAATGTATATCTTGGGTGCCCTTTTAGATACTTTATGCAGGAGGAAATAAAATTATTAGAGGATAAAGAAGACTTTGCTCCCTATGTAATAGGGAACTTATTTCATGAGGTTATGAAGGAACATTATAAAAGGATATATATAGACGGTGTAGAATCAGATATAGATAAAGTTTTTGATGAAGTTTTAAATGGGAAAAAAATATCAACCGATGATATATTTGTAAGGGCAAAGATAAAGGAAATTAAAGAAATGACTAAAAGATTTGAAGAACTTGACAGAGAATTTATAGTCTCTCAGAAATTTAAACCGGTATTTTTAGAACAAAGCTTTGAATATGCATTTCATTTAGATGATGGATTGGTGGTTAATTTTAATGGAAAGATAGATAGGATCGACGTAAGGGATGATGGGGGAGGATATAAGGAATTTATTATATATGATTATAAAACAGGTTCTATCTATACTTTGGATGATATTATAAATGGAGATGATATTCAGCTTCCAATTTATTATCTTGCAGCAGAAAAGGTAATAAAGGAAAAATTTAAAGATGAAAATGTAAAATGTTTAGGCTTAGTATATTATGATGTCAAAGAGACCTTTGAAAGTAATAAATTAAAGCGAAAGGGAATCATATTTGAGGAATATAAAAAGACTATATTTAATATGCCTAGGGATACTAAAAATATTATTAAAGAGGAAAGGTTTGAACTTCTTATTGAATATATAAAAGAACTTGTAAAAAGGCAAATAAAGGACATAAGGCAAGGTAAGTTTATAATTCCAGCAAAATGTAAATACACTTATTGCTATTATAAAGATATATGCAGGTATGATAGGTTTAGGTTAAAGAATAAGGAGTGGTAAAATGGATTTAGAGGGCCTTATGAAGGTTTATGGTGTAAATGAGGAGCAGGCAATGGCTTTGGATGGAGATAAAAATATCGCTCTACATGCTGGCGCTGGTTCCGGCAAAACAAGGGTTTTAACAAGGCGTTTTTTAAGGATTTTGCTTGAAAAGGACGTCAATATTAGAAATGTTGTAGCAATCACCTTTACAAAAAAGGCTGCCCTTGAAATGAAGGAAAGGATAATCGAACTTGTAAATGATTTTCTTGTAAAGGAAAAGGATCCTGAGACGAATCAAAAACTAAGGAAAATTAAAGAGGATTTGCCCTTAGCCAATATTTCTACCTTCCACAGTTTTTGTGATTCAATACTTAGGGAAAATTGCTATCTTTTAGGGATAGATCCAAATTACAAGATAATAGAAGAGGTAGATGAATTAACAATATTAGATAGCATAATTGACGATGTTATAAAAGAGGTTATAATGGATAAACAAAAAAGTGAAATAATTGAATTAATTATAGAAGAATATGGAGCGGATTATATTTTAAAGAAAAGATTAAATAAAGAATTAAAGGAGTTATATAATCAAATAATGGCAAATGGTGATGATTTTAATAATGTTTTAGAGAACACCAAAGGAAATATAAAAAAATATAAAAGAGATAATTTAAAGGATGAAGATTTAATATATGAAAAAATTAATTTGCTTGCATCGGAGCTTTTAATTTTAATCGACGAAAAATATCAGGATTATAAAAAAAAGCATGACTTTTTGGATTTTAATGATCTTGAAAGGCTAACCTTGAAACTTTTATATGAAAATGAAGGTATAAAGGAAAATTTACACAAGGCATATAAATATTTTTTAATAGATGAATTTCAGGATACAAACGACATTCAATTGAACATAATTTATAAAATAGTTAAGGATTCACAGGGCAAGATAGATAATGGAAAAATGTTTGTTGTTGGGGATATAAAGCAATCTATATACCTTTTTAGGGGTGCAGATTATAGGGTTTTTGAAAGAGTTACAGAGGAAATACAAAAGCAAGGTGAAAAGTTAAATCTTGATACTAATTATAGAAGCCATGAAAAATTGATAGAGGTTATAAACAAGTTTTTTAAAGATAAACTAGAGGGCTATGAGGAGGCAAAGATCCCTGAGGATAAATTTAAAGTTAAAGGAGAATGCTTTGTAACCTTCTTTTCAAAGGGTATAGAAAAGGACCCTTCAAAAAAGGAAATATTCTTAAATGAAGTTGATTCTAAGGAAGATTTTGAAAAACTGTTTGAAAGGGAAAAGATTAAAGATGATGAGGAATTAAATTATATATCTAGCACAATAAAGGAGCTTGTTGAAAAGGGGATAAGTTATAGGGATATTGCTATTCTTGTTAGAAAAAATAAAAGTGCAAAAGTAATCGAAGAAAAATTAAAGCAGGATGGGATTCCATATAGCATATTAAATGGGGCTGGATTTTTTGAAAGCAAAGAGATATTAGATATAATTAATATATTAAAATTTATGTTTGAATATAACAACACTAAAGCTTTAATAGGGATATTACGTAGCCCCTTTATTGGAGCTTCTGACGATATTATTTTACAAATATTTAAGGGAAGAGAATATATAAAAAAGGAGGACATCCTAAGTTTAGATATAATAAATAAAAATTCAGTTTTAAAAAGCCTAATAAACAAAATATTTGATCTTAAGGAAAAGGCTTACTATTATAACCTTCATGATTTTATTAAACTTATAATTCAAGAATTAAACATTGACCATATACTGCTATCTTCTGACAATGGCCTTCAAAAGTATAGAAACATAGAAAAATTTATATCGATAGCTAAAGAGTTTGATGATAAAGGCATATTTTCTAGTGGAGATTTTTTGGATTATATTGAAAATCTTATGGAGATATCAGATAAGGAAGGGCAAGCATTTTTAGACACTGAAGATAGCGATGCTGTTAAAATAATGTCTGTTCATGCCTCAAAGGGATTAGAATTTGAAGCTGTGTTTCTTCCAATGCTAAACTATGATCTAAAGGCAAAATATGATGGCAAGTTCATATACGATAGATATGGAATAAATGGAATAAGGTATGGAATTGCTGTTAAGATGGATGGGAAGGAAGGCCTTTTTGATGAATTATTAAATATTAAAAAGGAAGAGGAGTCAAAGGAAGAGTTAAGAATATTATATGTAGGTGCAACAAGGGCAAAAAGGTTTTTATCCTTTTCTTGGAAGGAATCCGGAGGAAAGGGAGAAAAGATTTATCAAAGGATTAATGGAGGCAGCAAAAATGGAGATTATATTAAATTACAGGATGTCTTAATCGACGTATTTAAAGGGAATCCTAATAATATCCCATATTTTGATGATAACAAACAGAATGAAAAAATAAATGAGGAAAAGAAAGTCAAAATTTTATTTAATGAAAAAGTGGAATATATCCCCAAACCAGTTATTAGCGTATCAAGATATTTAACCTATAAGGATTGCCCAAGAAAGTATTTTTATAAATATATAGCCAACATAGATGAAAGGCATATATATGAAAATATTAAATTTGAAGATATAGAACCTGATGATGAATTAAAAAATGAAGATTTAGAAGATGTAGAAATAAAGCTTAATTCCCTAGATAAGGGTATACTAATCCACAGTATTTTAGAGGATATAGTAAAAAAAGAGATAGAGTTTGAAGAGATTGAAAAAAATTATATTTTAGAAGATGAAATTAAAGGAGAAGTTAAAAAATTGATCAACAACTTTAATAAAATTGAGGAGGATTTTAATAAAAACATAAAAGGAGAAAGGGTAAGGGTTGAGACGGAGTTCCTATTTAGGCTTCCATTGAATGACAATGTTTTCATTGCAGGCGTAATAGATAGAATTGATATTTATAAAGATGATTTAGGTTTTAGAGCATATCTTATAGATTATAAAACCAATAAAATTAAAGGCAAAAATACAATTGAGGATATCAAGAAGCATTACAAACCTCAATTTATGGTATATAGTTATGCCTTTGAAGAAATTTTTAAAGATATAAAACTTGAAGGAATGTATTTATACCTTTTAGATAAAGGAGAAATAGCCGAAATAAACTTTTCAAAGGATGAAAGAGAAGAAGTTTTAAAGGATATTTCAAAGATTTTTAGTGGGATTGAAAAGAAAAATAAATTTGAAGATTTTACCCCTTGCTCTTGCTATAAAGGTTGTGGATATAAGATATTATGTAGTGAGGAGTAAAGAGGTGCAGGATGTTATCCTTTAACATCCTGCACTGTTTTTTCTGCTCTGTTTCAATATTTGGGCTGGGCAAATTCTTCAAATGCCCACCTTTGCGAATTTTTTAGGCACTTTTTAAGAAATTATAATTAAGTTTAGAAAAATCTTTAAAATTGGGCATGACAAAAAGATCAAGCTAAGGTGAGCTTTTGAAACAGTTTAACGGATTATGTATTTTTACATATAGTTGTAGTAGAACCACAAGCAGGGTAAGCATAAGTTTTCTTTTTAGTTTCAACATAAATTTCAACGTAATCATCATTTCTGAATAAAGTGCTTTTTTGCATTTAAAGAAAAATGTTAAGTTTTATTTACAACCACAAATTTATTATAGAACAAATATTTAATGATTTGATCATTGAAATCTTAAGTTTCAAGAAAATTCGTAATAAGACAAAACTTATTATTGACATGATTGCACTGTTCAAATAACTTGTAAACAAGATGTAAATTATTTAAAATATTGCAATGCAAAAGAAATGACAAGGCAGCCTATTAAAATATCATGGATGACACCAACTTTAAAAATTAACGGAAATAAAGCTAGTTCTGGAATTATTAGCAATTGCATATATAAGGCAAAATGAATATATAATTTATGCTACTTTAGAAGAACCAATAAACCTTGGTTTGCGCAAGATCTTGCTTGATTTAAAGTGCATCAACTAATAAAACCCCATGATGTTAGGCTTTACGCCTTAACATCATGGGGATTGTTTTTCTTCCAAATAATAAATACAATTGCTGCAAGTATTTCGATTGTTACGACATAAATAAATATATAAAGCTTTGAAAAGTCATATAAATAGCCAATGATTGTGCTTCCTAAAAGCATTGAAACTCCATATACAGTGTTGAATATTCCGTAGGCTTTACCTCTGTTTTTGATGGGGATTATATCTGCAATAACTGCTTTAATCAATGTTTCGTGGATGCTCATAACACATCCCCATAGGGCAATGGCGATTATAGCTAAAAGGGAACTTTGGGAAAAACCTAAAAAGACGATGGGGATGCTTAATATAGGTATTAAAATTAATGTTCCCAAGCCTTTTTTATCGTAATATTTACCTACTAATACAGCAAAGGCGCCATCTAGTGCCATTGCAAGGGCATATAAAGTAGGAATTATGGCCTCTGATAATACTTTTTGCTTCATCAAATGATAGGATAAAACAGGGAAGTTTGCAAATCCTAAAATGCTTAAAAAGATAAATAAAAGATAATGCCAAAAGCTTTTAGATAAACTATCATTTGATATGTTTTTACTGTTGACCTTTGAAGCCTTTTCAAAATCCTCCTCCAAATCCTGGGGGCTTGGGAATTTATATCTTGTATATAACACAACGGCTACTGTCAAAATTGCAGGAATCCACATCAAATGAAAGCCTATTTTGTAGCTTCCATAAAAGGAAAGGGCCAAAGTAAATATCATAGGACCTATTATTGCACCTAATTGATCAAGAGCTTCGCTTATTCCAAAACCAACCCCAGTTCCTACGTGTTTTGTGGCGTGGGATAGCATGGTATCCTTTCCGGGATTTCTTATTGCCTTACCAAGGCGTTCAAGGATTATAAACAAAGCTGCTATTTTCCAGTTACCGGCAATGGCAAGGAGGGGAACGGAGATTAAAAGGCCATAACCTAATATTGCTGCAGCCCAGCTTTTTCCTGTCCTATCCACAAAATAACCTGATAAAATTCTAAAGGCATATCCTAAAAATTCGCCAAAACCGGTTATAACTCCTATATAAAGGGCACTTGCACCGAGAAAACCTAGATAATTTCCATATACGCTTCTTGCACCTTCATAGGTTATATCCCCTAAAGCGCTAATAAGTCCAAACAAGAATATAAATTTTAAGGCTTCCTTTTTCTTATTTGAATCTAAACCCATTTTCCTCATCCCTTTCATATACAATATTTCTAAAATCATTTAATAAAACTTTGCATTTTTCTAAGGCTTCAACAGCCTCATCTTTAAGGGGGCAATTAAAATAATCCTTTTTTTCTATTTTTTTAAACCATTTAAAAAGCTTTTCAACTTCCTCTTCATTTTCATCAAGTTCTGCAAAGGTAAAGTTTTGCCTTTTTGTTTCTTTTTCTATTTCCTTCTCAAAATCTTTGCATTTTTCAAGGATTTCAATATAGTCTATTTCTCTTTCCTTGTTAAAGCCTTCTATTAATGCTTTGTTTTGTTCTTCGTCGTCTATAGTTATGATGCAGGTAAATGCCTTGCCTGAAGCTTCTTTTATCTGCTCTACAAGCTTTAAAAACTCATCCCTGCTTTCGTCGTTATCTGGAAGGATCCATATAGATTGAAGGACATTTAAGGAACCAATGGATTTTAATCTTCTCCACACGGCAACCCTGTTTTTTTGAGGTTCCCTTGGAATCTGATAAATAAGTGCCCGCCAGTTCAATTAATCACCCTCCTTAATGTAACACTGGTTACATGTAATACTGGTTACTTTTATTATAGTATAGGAGAGCAATTATGTAAATATTGTTAAATTAAAATTTTGGGGGTTTTCTAACATAGTGTAAAATTATTGTAGGACGAAAAAGGACAAAAAATTTAAAAGAGACAACCCCTGTGGTAAAATAAAAAGTGGAAAAAACACAAATCAATAAGGGGGTGTCTCTTTTGAATAATATTATACAACATGATATTATACAACAACATTTAATAAATTTCACTACTAAATTAATAAAAAATGTAGAAGAAATGCTGTCAAAAGAATGGGATTTTACAAAACTTGTTGAGGTAGTTAAAGAATCGACTGATGAACTTGGAAGGAATATAATAAAAGACTTTTTAGAAGAATTAGATAAAGCGATTAAAGAAGATGATAAGAGAAAAAAGGAATGGATAGTTGAAAGAAAAGACAAGAAAAGTATTATTACGCTCCTAGGAGGAATAGAATATTC
>NZ_JAUONW010000031.1:0-6102 GCF_030546345.1 Caloramator sp. CAR-1 | reverse complement strand
CACGCGGAAGCGGTAAGACCCCTGGAAGACTACCAGGTAGATAGGCCAGAGGTGTAAGCGTCGTAAGGCGTTTAGCTGACTGGTACTAATAGGTCGAGGGCTTGATCTTATTGTGCAGTTTAATCCGGTGGTAATGGAGGTAGGGAAACACCCGTTCCCATTCCGAACACGAAGGTTAAGCCTACCTACGCCGATGGTACTAGGCTGGAGACGGCCTGGGAGAGTAGGTGACTGCCGGGTAATTAGGGCCTTTAGCTCAGCTGGCTAGAGCAACCGGCTCATAACCGGTCGGTCCGGGGTTCGAGTCCCTGAAGGCCCACCATTTTGTGGGGGTGTAGCTCAGTTGGGAGAGCACCTGCCTTGCAAGCAGGGGGTCAGGAGTTCGAATCTCCTCATCTCCACCATTTTACATAAGAAAAGCGTCTATCACTTAAGGTAAGCTTAGGTGGTAGGCGCTTTTTTATATTGTGATTGTTTTATTTTGTTTTTGATGATAATATTAAACTGTAGCAAAGTTCTGGGGGGATAAACATGGGTGCAAATTTAAACGAAAGAAAAGGAGCAATTATTCTTCTTATTTTATCATCTATTCTTTGGAGTCTTGGTGGCGTTTTTATTAAACTTGTTAATTTAAACCCAATTGCTATTGCTGGATTTAGAAGTATTATTTCTGCTATATTCATTATTTTGGTTACAAGAAGATTTAAATTTGATTTCTCAAAAGATCAAATAATTTGTGCAATATTTTATTCCCTAACTGTATTTTTATTTGTAGGTGCAACAAAACTAACAACAGCTGCAAGCGCCATAATGCTTCAATATACAGCACCGATATACGTTGCTTTTCTAAGTTATGCACTTTTAAAGGAAAGAATTTTAATGATTGATTGGATAAGTTCTTTTTTTGTGATAATAGGAATGCTTTTGTTTTTTATTGGAAAGCTAAGCTTTAATAATTTATTGGGAAATTTACTTGCTATATTAAGCGGTATAAGCTTTGCCGGACTTGCAATTTTCATGAGAAAACAAAAAGATAAATCTCCTATTGATTCAATAATCATTGGAAATATTGTAACAGGAATAGTTGCGTTGCCTTTTAGTTTTAATAAGGTTCCAGATAAATTTAGTATTTTTGGGCTTATATTGCTTGGAACAATACAATTAGGACTTCCATATATACTTTATTCAAGAGCAATAAAATCTATAAATGCCTTTGAAGCTGTTTTAATACCAGTTATTGAACCTATTTTAAACCCTGTTTGGACTTTAATTGTTTTAAATGAAAGGCCTACAGTTTGGACAATTTTTGGAGGAACAATAGTATTATTATCGGTTACTTTAAATCAGATATATAAAATAAATACAGCAAAAAAATTAGGTGATACGTATGGAGGACAAACTCAATCAACTTAAAAGTATAGTATTACAGTGCAAAAAATGCAGGTTAAGCAGTAAAAGACATAAGGTTGTATTTGGAGAGGGAAATCCTAATGCTAAGATAATGTTTATTGGTGAAGGCCCAGGAGAAGACGAAGATAAAACAGGAAGACCATTTGTTGGTAAGGCAGGACAGCTTTTAACCAAAATGATAGAAGCAATTGGCCTTAAAAGAGAAGAAGTTTATATTGCAAATATAGTAAAGTGTAGACCACCAAACAATAGAGTTCCCTACGATGATGAAGCCATAAATTGTATTCCTTACCTTAGAAAACAAGTTGCACTAATACGTCCTAAAATAATAGTTTGTCTTGGAGCAACGGCCGCAAGGCATATAATAGATAAAAATATTAGAATTACAAAGGATAGGGGAATTTGGGTAAAAAAAGGCGAATTTTTAATTATGCCCACTTATCATCCATCAGCCCTCTTAAGGGATCCTTCAAAAAAGAAGGAGGCATGGGAGGATTTTAAAAAGATAAGGGAAGAGTTACAAAGGTTAGATGCATAAAATACAACTTCCTTGGGATAATATTCTCAAGGAGGGATAATTATGTATAGGATTACAGGAGTTAAGCATGACGAAAAGGGAGAAATAGTTGCATATAGACTTGATAATGGTCAGGTGGTTTCTAAAGAAGAAGGTATAAGGCTTGCAAGTGAAGGTCAAATAGAAGGAGTTAGGGTTGGAACGTCTAAGAAGGGCGAAAAATACTTAAGAAGCCTTCCTGATGGCAAGGATGAAAACAACCTTGATAATCTTCCAGAAATTCAATAGGTGGCAATGCCACCTATTTTGTTTTGCAATTTGATATGAGGGTGATTCTTGAGAATGAGTGTCTTTATGATATAATCAAATTAGAAAGGAGTATAAGGATATGGATATTGGTGTTTTAAAGGAAGAATACATTAAAAAATTAAAAGATGAATTAGGAATAGAAAAAAAAGTGGTATTTGGAGAAGGAGCTAAAAATGCCAAGATAATGCTCATAGGTGAAGCCCCTGGAAGATTTGAAGAGGAAATGGGAAGACCCTTTGTAGGACAGGCAGGAAAGAATTTGGATGAGTTTTTGAATATATTAGGGCTTAATAGAGATGATTTATACATAACAAATGTGGTTAAATTTAGGCCCACAAAGAAAGATGCTAAGACGCAAAGATTATCAAATAGAGCACCGAATAAAAAAGAGATAGAACTTTCAAAGGAGTTTTTATTTAAAGAAATAGATTTTATAAAACCCAAAATTATTGTAACTTTGGGCAACGTCCCACTTAAAGCATTATTGTCTGATAAGGCAAGCATTGGTGAGTATCATGGTAAACTGGTAAATTTAGATGATAAAAAAATATTCCCTCTTTATCATCCGGCTAGCATAATTTATAACAGAAGTTTATATGATGTTTATTTGGAGGATTTAAAAAAGTTAAGAAAAGTATTAGAAGGAGAGGAGTATATATAGATGGATTTTAATAAGTTTAAAGAGTTTATTAAAGGAAAGAAGGTAGCTGTTGTAGGGGTTGGAATAAGCAACAGACCACTTATAAGAAAGCTTTTAGAATATGGTGCTGATGTTACTGCCTTTGATAAAAAGGAGGATTTTGAAGGAAAGGAAGAGCTTCAAAAATTAGGTGTAAAATTAGTTTTAGGAGAAGATTATTTAAACACTATAGATGAGTATGAAGTAATTTTTAGGACCCCATCTTTGCTTCCTACCAATGAATTTTTAATGAAGGCACATGAAAAAGGAGCATATATTACATCTGAGATTAGAGAGCTTGTTAAATATTGCAAGGGTAAGATTTTTGGAATTACAGGAAGTGACGGTAAAACAACAACCACCACCTTAATTTATGAAATGCTAAAAAAGCAAGGGTATAACGTATTTCTTGGTGGGAATATTGGTATTCCTTTGTTTGAGAAAATAGAAGAAATTAAAGAGGATGATTATGTTGTATTGGAGCTCTCAAGCTTTCAACTTATGGATTTTGATGTATCTCCAATGGTTTCTGTTGTAACCAATTTAAGCCCAAATCACCTTGATTATCATAAGGATATGGAGGAGTATGTAAATTCTAAGAAAAATATATTTTTACATCAAAATGAAAGAGGCATAACTATTTTAAATAAAGATAATGAAATAACTTATTCTATGAAGGATGAGGTTAAGGGAGAGATAAGATTCTTTAGCATGAAGGAAAAGGCCTTTTCCTATTATGATAATGGAAAACTTTATGTTAACGATGAATTCATATGCCATAAGGATGAGATTAAGCTTTTAGGAATGCATAACATAGAAAATCTTTTGACAGCCTTTTCTGCTGTATATGGTTTTGTTTCAACTGAAAACATGAGATATGTTGCAATGAATTTTGGTGGGGTTGCCCATAGAATCGAGTTTGTAAGGGAAATAAATGGAGTCAAGTTTTATAATGACTCTATCGCATCAAGTCCAACAAGAACTTTAGCAGGACTTAATTCCTTTGACAGAAAGGTTATTTTAATAGCGGGAGGATATGATAAAAACGTTCCCTTTGAGCCCCTTGCTGAAAAAGGGATAGATAAAATAAAAACTTTAATTCTTTTAGGAATGACGAAGGATAAAATAAAATCGGCGTTTTTAGATGTAATGAATAAAACAGGCAAAAGGATTGATATTATAGAGACGAATTCCCTTGAAGAGGCTGTAGAGAAGGCCTATGAGGTTTCTGGATATGGGGATATAGTTACTTTATCTCCTGCCTGTGCTAGCTTTGACATGTTTAAAAATTTTGAAGAAAGAGGAAATAGATTTAAGGAAATAGTTTTAAACCTGAGGGGGTAAAATTGTGGAGAACACTTTCTTAAAAAAGATTGCCATATTTTCTGATTTGGATGAAGACTCCCTAGAAAGAATAGGATCTTTAATTAATGAAAGAAAATATCAAAAAGGAAGTCTTATCTTTATGGAGGGGGAGGAGGCAGAGGCGGTATATTTTATTAAAAAGGGGAAGGTTAAGATTTTTAAAACAGGACAAGATGGAAGGGAACATATAATAAATATATTGCCTGAAGGAGAGGTTTTTGCAGAGTCATGTTTATTTGGATTAAATAAATATCCCGCCAGTGCAGAGGCTTATGAGGATATCGAGGTTTTATTGATTAAAATAAAGGATTTTGAAAAACTTCTTGAGGAATATCCTAAAATATCCATAGGAATAATAAAGGCTATGGGAAAAAGGCTTCAGATGGTTTCAAAAAAGATAGAAAATTTAGCCCTAAGGGATGCTTATGGTAAAACGGCGATGCTTCTTATGGATTTAATCTTAAAAAAACATTCAAAGCTTTATGATGGACTTGAAATTGATACTGACTTATCAAGACAAGAGATGGCAAGCATGGTTGGACTTACAAGGGAGACATTTACAAGAGCCCTTGCAAAACTAAAAGAATCTGGTGCAATAGAATTTGAAAGGGATAGAATAAAAATAATTAGTGTAGATAAGCTAAAGGATTTTATAGAATAAAGAGGGATAAAAGGTAAATATTAAAATATTGACAAGCTAGTATAAACATGTTATTATATTAAACGTTGTGTGAGCCACTAGCTCAGTCGGCAGAGCACAAGACTTTTAATCTTGGTGTCCGGGGTTCGATTCCCCGGTGGCTCACCAAATATGCGGGCGTGGCGGAATTGGCAGACGCACTAGACTTAGGATCTAGCGCCTCGTGCGTGGGGGTTCAAGTCCCTCCGCCCGCACCAGATGCTCTAGAGAATTTTCTCTAGAGCATTTTTTATATATTCTTGTGGAAAATTATGTTATTATAAATTATAATCTTATATAATAAAAATATTGTTAAGGTAAGGGGATAGGATGAAAAAAAGATATATTAAATGGATTTTAGTTTTTATTTGGGCAATAGTTATTTTTATTTTTTCAAGTCAAAATGGTGAAATTTCAAGTCAAAACAATAGATTTATTATTGAACTATTTAAAAAAATAGGAATTGATATCAATGCATTAGTTAGTGTTAATGCTGATTTTATTGTAAGAAAAATGGCTCATTTTACTGAGTATTTTATTTTTTACCTTTTATTATTTAATGCTTTTACTGATGACTTTAAATTCAATAGAAGCCTTTTAAATTCAATCATGATTACATTCATATATGCCGTATCTGATGAATTTCATCAAAGCTTTGTTCCTGGAAGATCTCCTACATATAAAGATGTATTAATTGATACTGGCGGTGGTTTAGTTTGCATGATATTTATTTACCTTTGGGATCTAATACGAAAAAATACTGTCGCTAAAAACAACATCACCTAGCGTATCTATATTAGTAATATAGAGAAAAATAGAGAAAAATAAAGATAATAAAATTTAATTTTGTATAATAGACAAATATAAAAAGGTATAAAAGGATAATACATGATAATATATTAAAGTCGTCGCGAGGGCGGCGAGAAAAAAAGAAAAAAAGATATTGACAAAGAGTAAAAAGCGTGATAAGATAAGAAACGCTGATTGACCTTTGAAAACTGAACAGTGGCGAAGCGACCAGCAGTAATTTAAGAAGCTAAGGATTTAAACATAAGAGTTTGATCCTGGCTCAGGACGAACGCTGGCGGCGTGCCTAACACATGCAAGTCGAGCGGAGATGCCAAGGAGCAATCCAAGGTGTCT